>JBOIDB010000018.1:0-2420 GCA_050740235.1 Gammaproteobacteria bacterium | reverse complement strand
AACGGCAGATCACCGCGGACGGTGTCACTCACGCGCTGCCCGCACCGTTTTTCGTCGTCGCGACGCAGAACCCGACCTGGCAGATCGGCACGTTTCCCCTGCCGGAGTCGCAGCTCGACCGGTTCCTGATGCGCATCACGCTCGGTTATCCGGCGCCGGGGCTCGAGCGGCGGCTGTTGACCGGCCGCGACCGGCGCGAGCTGCTGCACGATTTTTCACCGGCCATCGATCCGGCGATCGCGCCCGAAACTTTGCGAAGCCTGCAGGATCACGTGACGCGCGTGCACTTCGCCCCGGCGCTGCTCGATTACGTGCAGGCGGTCGTGAGCTTCACGCGCGAGTCATCGACGTTCGAAGCGGGACTGTCGCCCCGCGCTGCCATCGCCCTGCTGCGGGCCGCGCAGGCGTGGGCGTTCATCTCGGGCCACCGCGGCGGCGTGCTGCCCGAGGACGTGCAGGCCGTGCTGCCGGGCATCGTCGGTCATCGGCTGAAAGCCCGCGGCGATGCGGGGCCGCAGCGAGCGGACGATGTCGGCCGCTTCGTGATCGAGTCCGTGCCCGTGCCTTAAGTCGTTCCGTCGGCATAGCCCGGGCGGCGCGGCGCTGGGCACGCAGGCGCCAGGGGCTCGATGCGGGAACCGTCGTGCTCGACCGGCGCCGCGTCTACATATTGCCCACGCAGCTCGGCGTCTCCTACGCGCTCATGCTGCTCGCCATGCTGCTCGGCGCAATGAACTACGGCTCGAGCATGGGGCTGGCGCTGACTTTCCTGCTGGCGGGGCTCGGCGTGGTCGCCATGCATCACTGTCACCGCAATCTGGTCGGTCTGAAGCTGACCGCTCACGATGCGGAACCCGTCTTCGCCGGTCAGCCGGCGATGTTTCCCGTGACGCTCGAGAATCCGTCGCGCGGCGCGCGCTACGAGCTCAGCCTCGCATGCGACGGCTCTGGCGGCCGCGCTGTCGACGTGGCGCCCGGCACGCAGTTCAGGGTAGACCTGCCGGTTGCGACGGACCGGCGGGGCGCGCTCGTGTTGGAACGATACAGCCTCAGCTCCACGTTCCCGCTCGGCCTGTTCCGCGCGTGGGCGTGGCTGCACGTCGAGCGGCGCGGCGTCGTGTATCCGCGACCGGCGCGGCCGAGCGGATTGCCGCCGCCACGGCGGCGGGACACGGGCGGTGTGCAGAACGACGCGCGCGGCGATGAGGATTTCGCGGGATTGCGCGGTTTCCGCCCCGGCGATTCGCCGCGGCACGTGGCATGGAAAGCGTTTGCGCGCGAGCACGAGCTGCTGGTCAAGCAGTACGCCGGCACGGCCGTCGAGATCCACTGGTTCGAATGGCATCGCTTGCAAACGGCGGGTGTGGAAGAGCGCCTCGCGCTGCTCTGCCGGTGGATCCTCGATGCGCACGCGGCCGGCCATGCGTTCGGCCTGGAGCTGCCGGCCGCGCGTGTCGAGCCGGGCGTAGGCAATCGCCACCGGCAGCGCTGCCTGACGCTGCTCGCGCTCTTCGATGCGCCACGGGTGCCGTCGTGAAAGCGCCTGCATACGCCGACGGTGCCCAGCTGCCGGTGCTCTACTGGACGCTTGCCGCGCTGGCATTCGCGACGCTGCCGCATGTGCCGCATCTGCCCGTCTGGACAGTCATGCTCGGGCTCGGCGCGGGCGCATGGCGCCTGCTCGCCGAGCGAAGGCGATGGCGCTTTCCGCCTCGCGGCATTCGCTTCCCGCTCGCGCTCGGCGTGTTCCTGATCGTGCTCGCGTCCTACCGGACGATCAACGGCGTCGAGGCCGGCAGCGCGCTGCTCACCGTGATGATCGCGATGAAGCTGCTGGAGACGCGCACGCTGCGCGATCAGCGTGTGCTGCTGTTCATCGCCTACTTCATGGTCATGGCCGGCTTTCTTTATGGCCAGAGCCTGTGGCTCCTGCCTTACACGGCGCTGACGATCTGGGTCACGACCATCGCGCTCCTGCAGACCGGAAAAACCGGCGGAGAGTTGAAGTCGCGCCGCGCGATCGGGCTTGCCGGCCGACTGTTGGCGCAGGCGATTCCGCTCATGCTCGTGCTGTTCGTCCTCTTTCCGCGCGTGCCGGGTCCGATCTGGGCCTTGCCGGCGCAGGAGAATGCCGCGGGCAGCGGCCTCGACGACGAGATGACGCCCGGAAATATCTCCGATCTGTCGCTTTCGGACGAAGTGGCGTTCCGCGTCGAGTTCGAAGCGGCCGTGCCGCCGGCGTCACAACGCTACTGGCGCGGCCCCGTTCTGCATGAGTACGACGCCGGCACCTGGCGCGCCGCTCCGGCGCTTCAGGTAACCGGCCGCGACAGAGTCGATGCCTCCGGTCCGCTCTACCGATATCGCGTAACGCTCGAGCCGCACAGGAGGCACTGGTTGTTCGCCCTCGAGATGCCGCA
>JBOIDB010000017.1:0-3749 GCA_050740235.1 Gammaproteobacteria bacterium | reverse complement strand
CTATACAAAAACCCCGGCCGGAAGGCCGGGGCCCGGTCGCCATCCTGGCCCGAGGGGCCGGCGCGCGCCGGCCGGGCGATGCATCCCTGCGCTCCGTTCCGAGTCCGGCAGTCGCCTGCCGTGCGCGGGGCGGATCGCCCGCAAAAGACTCTGCCACGACAACCGTCTTCGCGCTGTCGGACAAGCTTGACGATCCGTGTAGGATTTCTCCTACAAGCTCCGGAATGCCACTGATGATCGGATTGCTACAGCGCGTGAGCACCGCCAGCGTCACCGTCGACGGCGAGACCGTGGCCGGGATCGGCCCGGGCCTGCTCGTGCTCGTCGGCGTCGAGAAGCGAGACGGCGAGCCGCAGGCCGAACGGCTGGTCGAACGGTTGCTCGGCTATCGGGTCTTTCCCGATGAAGCCGGGCGCATGAACCGGAACCTGGTCGAGCACGGCGGCGGGCTGCTGCTCGTGCCCCAGTTCACGCTGGCGGCCGACACGAAGAAGGGCATGCGCGCGGGATTCTCGACCGCCGCCGAGCCCCCCGACGGCGAGCGCCTGTTCGAGTACCTGGTGTCACGAGCGGCATCGCGCCACCCGCACGTGCAGACCGGCCGATTCGGCGCGCACATGCAGGTCGCGCTCGTCAACGAGGGCCCGGTCACGTTCTGGCTGCGCGCGGCCCCGCCGGGCTGAGCGGCCCCGGCGGGCTCCGGAAGCGGCCGAACCACGGATTCGAACCCTGTTAGGCGTATCATTGGGGCTTGAACCCGACTATGTGCAAGGACGGAGAACGGCAATGGGATTCGGCGGCATCAGTATCTGGCAACTGCTGATCATCCTGCTCATCGTGGTGCTCATCTTCGGCACCAAGCGGCTGCGCGGCATGGGCTCGGATCTGGGCGGCGCCCTGAAGAGCTTCCGCAGCGCGATGAAAGACGCCGACGAGGACGAAAAACGCCCGAAAGCGCTCGATGACAGCCGCCCGGACGCGGACTTCGACGAGTCGCAGAAGCGGACCGCCGACGAGCGCGAGCGCGAATCCAAGCCGCGCGTGTAGCCGCCTCGGCGAATCCCTCGATGTTCGACGTCGGTTTCTGGGAGCTCGTCCTCGTCTTTTTCATCGCCCTGATGGTGCTCGGCCCCGAACGCCTGCCGCAGGCCGCGGCCCGGGTCGGCACCTGGGTCGGCAGCGCGCGCGCGGTGGTGCGTAACCTGCGCGCGCAGATCGAGGACGAGATCGCAACGACGAAGGATCGCAAGCCTCCCGCCAGCGCGGAACGGGACCAGGGTGAACCGCGCAAGAAGCCCGATGAAGAAGCGGAATAAGCGCGGCGCGGAAACAGCTGAGGAAGGCAGCCTCCTTTCGCATCTGATCGAGCTGCGCAGCCGGCTCATCAAGTCGGCCGTCGCGATACTGATCGTATTCGTCGCACTCGTGCCGTTTACCGACGAGATCTTCCGCCTCGTCGCCGACCCGCTCATGCGCCAGCTCCCGGCCGGCACGAGCATGATCGCCACGCAGGTCGCCGCGCCGTTCCTGACGCCGTTCAAGCTCACGCTCATGGCGGCGGTGTTTCTCGCCATGCCGATCGTGCTCTACCAGACCTGGGCCTTCGTCGCGCCAGGCCTCTACAGCCAGGAGCGGCGTTTCGCCGTGCCGCTGCTGGTCTCCAGCGTTCTGTTGTTCTATCTCGGCATGGCGTTCGCGTATTTCGTCGTGTTCCCGATCATGTTCGGCTTCTTCACCGGCACCGCGCCGGACG
Organism: Gammaproteobacteria bacterium; assembly: GCA_050740235.1. Classification (GTDB taxonomy): domain Bacteria; phylum Pseudomonadota; class Gammaproteobacteria; order Steroidobacterales; family JACDCP01; genus JACDCP01. Next base: position 1,996 of record JBOIDB010000017.1, on the reverse strand, counting down.
GCGTGGCGGTGATGACGGACATCAGCAGCTTTCTCGGCTTCGTGCTCGCGTTGTTCTTCGCGTTCGGCCTGGCGTTCGAGGTGCCGATCGCCACGGTGCTGCTGGTGTGGGCCGGGATCGTGACGCCGGCGACGCTTGCGAAGCACCGCGCGTACGTGCTGCTCGGCGCCTTCGTCGTCGGCATGTTTCTGACCCCGCCCGACGTGATCTCGCAGTCCCTTCTCGCAGTGCCGATGTACCTGCTCTACGAGGCCGGCATCGTGATGGCGCGGATCGTCGTGCCCGGCCACCGCGAGGTGGAGGAACAGAAGAACTCCTGACCCCCGGCCAGCGCGCCTTTACCATAGACAAATCCTCGTGTCGGTGAGCCGGGCACTGGCTCCGAACTGCCTGTGGTGGTATATCTGACCCTCTGACAGCGTGCTTTGAGGGGGTAGCCGATGATTACTGCCGCAAGGCTCCTTGCCGCCGCTGCGCTGGCGACATCTGCGGCAGCCGTCGCCGGCCCCCCGCCGGTCGAAGCGTTCTTCAGGAATGTCGAGTTCGACGAGGTGAAGCTTTCGCCCGACGGCGAGTTCCTCGCCGCGATCGCGCGCGTCGAGGCGGCCCCGGACGCTCGCAATCTGGCCGTCATCGACCTCGACACGCGCAAGCCTCGAGTGCTGACCGGTTACGAGGAGGAGGACATCCGTTTCTTCGAGTGGGTCGGCGACGAGCGCCTGCTGTTCAAGCTGGACCGCGACTACGACTCGACCGTCGAGGCCAATGAATATCTCGGCACTTACTCGATCATGCGCGACGGCAGCCGGGGTCGCGTGCTTCACGAGCCGTTCAGCCAGGACGGCCGCAGCCTGGGCAGATCGAGCGGCGCCATGGGTGGTATCCGCGAGACCGTGGAGCTGATGCATCGCCTGCCCGGAGACCCGCGCCATGTACTCGTCGCGAAGTACGACCGGAGATTCATGTATCCCGATGCCTACTCGATGGATACGGACAACGGTCACATGCGGAAAGCCGCTACCAACGAACGGAACTCGTTCACGTGGTATGCCGACAATGAGGGCGTCGTGCGGGCTGCCCTTGATGAGGGCGAGGACCTCGGCGATCTGGACTATCAGCTCATCTACCGGGAGTCCGCAGAAGCCGCCTGGCATCCCGCGCTCGATTACCGCTTCGGCGAGTTGCACGTATACGGCTTCGATGCCGACAATCGCCACATCTGGCTCGCGGCGCGGACCGACCGGGATACTTTCGCCCTGTACAAGTTCGATCCCGAAAGCGGCGGGCTCGGCAAGCCCGTATTCGCGGACCCGGATTACGACATCTACTCGAGCTACTCGAATGCCGCGGGGCTCGTCTTCGACGACGACGGCACGCCGATCTATCTCCAATACATGACCGAGCAGCCGAAGACGCTGTATTTCGACGAAGAATGGGCGTCTCGCCAGGCGACGCTGGACGCAGCATTGCCGGACACCGTCAACACGATCGTCGGATGGGATCGCAAATACGAGCGCTTCCTGGTGCGGAGCGCCAGCGATCGTGTTCCGGGTGATTACTACCTCTACGACGAGGGCGAGGCAAAAGTCCGCTTTCTGCTCTCGGCCGCCGACTGGCTCGATGCGAATCAGATGTCCCGGATGCGGCCGGTCCGTTTCGAAGCGCGGGATGGTCTCGAAGTGCACGGCTATCTGACCCTGCCGCGCGATGCCGGTGACGAACCCGTGCCTCTCATCGTGCACCCGCACGGCGGCCCGTACGGCATTCGGGACGAGTGGGGCTACGACCGCGAGGTGCAGTTTCTTGCGAGCCTGGGCTATGGCGTCCTGCAGATCAACTATCGCGGCTCCGGCGGCTACGGGACGGAATTCGAGCGCATGGGCTATCGCCGCTGGGGACTGGAGATGCAGGACGACATCTCCGACGGTGTCCGCTGGGCAATCGAGGAAGGCATCGCCGATCCCGAGCGCATCTGCATTTACGGCGCGAGCTACGG
>JBOIDB010000016.1:0-6446 GCA_050740235.1 Gammaproteobacteria bacterium | reverse complement strand
GGCACGCTGCTCGGCCTGCAACGCGACAGCGGGCCGGACGGCGACACCTGGGTTGAATTCGTGAACATTCACGAGACGCCGGCGGGCATCGTGTTCACGACCGTCCCGCTCGGTCAGGCGCAGACCGATTTCTTACTCGTCAGCGCGAGCGGCAATCGGGCCGTATTCGAGAATCCGGCGCACGATTACCCGCAGCGGATCATCTATTGGCTGGAGAATGATGACATACTTGCGGCGCGGATCGAGGGCACCGTGAAAGGCGCGACGCGCTCGTCCGATTGGCGCTGGCGGCGGAACGATCCGGCAGGCTGCGACGGCGGCGATCAGCCTCGCCGGAGGTCTCCGGACGCGACAGGAGTCTGACGTCGACGATGGGATCAGCGGACGAAGCGCATCGGCGCCTGCGGGAAAGCGAGCGCCTGGCCAGCGACCGGCTGGCGCAGCTCGAGGCGATGTACGACAGCGCGCCGATCGGTCTCGCCTACTACGATACCAACCTGCACTACGTCCGCATCAACGACCGGCTCGCCGCCATCAACGGCAAGCGGCCCGAAGAGCATATCGGTAAATCCCTGGAAGAAATCCTGCCGCGCGAAATCGTCGATCAGGTCGTCCCCAGCTACCGACACGTGCTCGACACCGGCGAGACGATCACGGGTCTCGAGGTCACCGGCGAAACGGCGGGCCGGCCGGGAGTCACGCGCTCCTGGCTGGTCAACTGCTGCCCCGCCCGCGACGTTTCCGGCAGCATTCTCGGCCTGTGCGTGACCGTGGAAGATTTCACGGATCGCATACGCGCCCAGGAAAGCCTGATGGAGTCCGACAGGCGCAAGAACGAGTTCCTCGCGATCCTCGGCCACGAGTTGAGGAATCCGCTCGCCGGCATCGCCAACGGCATCCGCCTCATCGCCTCGCCCGATCGCGACAAAGTGACTGCGGACTGGACCGTCGCGATGATGAAGGCGCAGGTCGAACAGCTCACGTCGCTGCTCGATGATCTGCTCGACGTCACGCGCATCGCGCAGGGCAAGATCACGCTCAACCGGCGGCGCGTGCGAATCGAACCGGTGCTGCGCCGCGCCGTCGAGTCGGCGCGGCCGCTCATCGACGAGATGGCGCACCAGCTCGATATCGACTTCTACGGCGCGCCGGATGCGTGCGTGTACGCAGATCCGACCCGCGTCGAGCAGATTTTCAGCAACCTGCTGACCAATGCCGCGAAATACACTTCGAAAGGCGGCCAGATCTCGCTGAAGGCCGGCATCGATGGAGAGGACGTGCTCGTGCGGGTAGTGGACAATGGCATCGGCATTCCGAAGGAACGCCTCGAATCCATATTCGACGCCTTCACGCAGATCCGCAGCGAGAGCGCCGGCCAGGGGGGCTTAGGTATAGGCCTGACGCTGGTCCGGCAGCTCACCGCGCTCCATGGCGGACAAGTGACGGTGCACTCGGACGGGCCGGGCCGCGGCAGCGAGTTCATGGTGCGCCTGGCGCTGGCGACGGAGACCCCGGCCCGGCAGGTTGCCGATCCGACCGGGAAAGCCGGCGCGTGTCCCGACCCCGGCCTGCGCGTGCTGGTGGTGGACGACAATGTGGATGCCGCGCAGAGCCTGTCGATGCTGCTCGAGATGCAGGGCGGATGCCGCACCGAGACGGCTTTCGACGGCGCATCGGCGCTCGAGGCCGCGCGCAGCTTTCAGCCGGATGCGCTGGTTCTGGATATCAAGCTGCCGGACATGAGCGGCTACCGGGTAGCGCAGCTGTTGCGCGGGGACGCCGAGCTGCGGGACGCTCTGCTGATCGCGCTGAGCGGCTTCGGGCACCAGGAAGCGACGCAAGCGTCACGCGCTGCGGGTTTCGATCACCACTTGACGAAGCCGGTCAGCGTCGCCGAATTGCTCGACGTGCTCGCGAAAGGACGCGCCGCCGCGTCCTCGTAATGTCCTCGTAATGCAAGCGGGGATGGCGGCCTACGAACCGCAATCGCAACCAGCGTGATCGCAGCCGCGTCCCTCGGCGCAGCCGCGGCTGCAGTAGAACTCGTCGTCGCGTTCGATTGCCGAAGTGGACGACACGTCGCACTCGCAATCCTCGTGCGCGCAGGTCATCTCCTCGTCATCCGGATCGATCATCTCCAGTCCTCCCATCCGGCATCACATGGCACGCGTTCGGACGCGGCGCGGGTCAGTTCAGTGGCCCCGCGCCGCGCCCGGACCGTGGGCGCTCCCTGCCGCTCGTCTGGTCTGCATCGTCATCCATCCCTGGATCGGTGGCGTTCGGAGGGCGGCAAGCCGGTCCCGTCGCTCCGAAGGCAAGCAAATACCGTGCCCGAACCGTCCATATGCCCAAAGCGCGGTGACGGCGCCGCCGGCGGCGCGGGAAGGCGCAAGCGGTTTGTAATCCCTACAAAGTGGACAGATTTATTTTTTGCGGAAAGATCTCTGTCCCCCTTTTTCACGCACTCGAGGCACGGCAGCGCCGGAGCGCTTACCAAGCGGGTAGCCGTACCGTAGAATCCTCGCCGATGCCAACAACAAGGGAGGAAAAGGCATGGACTTCAACAAGACTCTGAGCCTGATCAAGGGCATGCTGTTCGAGCCGCGCGCGACCTGGGAAGCGTATGCGGCGGAAAACCGCGACTGGCAGTACACGGCGCTCACGCTGACCGTGCCGCTCGTCATCGTCTGCGCGATTGCCGCGTGGATACTGCGGTGGCTGCTCGGCGGACTTTATGTTTTCCGTCCCGGGGGCACGGGAATCATCGCGCTGATTCTCGCTATCGTTCTCGCCCTTGCCGGCATCGCCTTGATGGCGTTGATCCTCGGCGTGCTCGCCGGCGTGTTCAAGGGCACGAACGACTTTTCGAAGGCGTTTGCCTGTATCTCGCTCGCGCTGGTGCCGGCTTATGTCGGTCAGGTCATCGGCACCGTGCCGTGGATCGGTTTCCTGATAGCGATTGCCGCGGGCATCTGGAGCCTCGTGCTGCTCTATCAGATGATCCCGGCTTATCTCGCGGTACCGAACGACAAGAGGCCGGCACATTACATCGTGTCGCTGGTCGCCATCATCGTCGTTTATTTCGTGCTCATTTCGATACTCGGCCGCGGCATGATGGGCGGCTGACGCGGATGCCGGATGCGGGGGTGAATTCGGGAGGTGGCTGAACCGCGCGGCTATGCCCTTCCGCTGGGGGACGAGCTCGACGACTTCCGCATCATCGAGGTGCTGGGCCAGGGCGGGTTCGGCATCACCTACAAGGCGATGGACGTGCGGCTGCAGCGCGCGGTCGCCGTCAAGGAGTACCTGCCCCGCCAGTTCGCTTATCGCGGCGAGGATTCCACCGTCCTGCCGCGCGACGACAACGACCGGGAGATCTTCGCCTGGGGTTTGACGCGCTTCATCGACGAGGCGCGGGCCCTGGCGATGTTCCGGCACCCGAACATCATCGCCGTCATCCGTTATCTCGAGGCGCACGGCACCGCCTACCTGGTGATGGAGTACGAGGAGGGGCGCGATCTCGAAGGCTGGCTCGGCCTGCACCCCGAAGGCGTGGCCGAGAACGTCCTCGTCGACAGGATCCTGCTGCCCTTGCTGGACGGCCTGGAGAAGGTGCACGACAAGGGCCTGCTGCACCGGGACATCAAGCCGGAGAACGTCTTCATGCGCCGCGACGGCACGCCGGTGCTGATCGACTTCGGCGCCAGCCGCGCTCACGGGATGGAGGCGACGCAGCACCTCACGAGCCTGATTTCAGCAGGGTATTCGCCGTTCGAGCAATACGGCGGCGCCGGCCGGCAGGGACCCTGGAGCGATTTCTATGCCCTGGCCGGCACGATGTACCGCGTCATCGCGGGCTCCAAGCCGGCGGACGCCATAGCGCGGCAACAGGGCGATACCCTGACGCCCGCCGTCGAGGCCGGCCGCGGGCGCTACAGCGAGGCGTTCCTGTCGGCCATCGACCGCGCGCTGGCGCTCGATCCGGCCGAGCGGCCGCAAAGCGCGGCGGATTTCCGCGCGATGGTGGGAGGCAGTGCGCCCCTTGCGGTGGCGCGAGACGCCGACGCTACGCGGCTACGGCGCACGCCGGATACGCGGCTGGTTCCCAAAGCACGGCGCAGCCGCGCGCCGCTCTGGGCCTTTGGCGCTCTCGGCGTGCTCGCCGTGGGCATCGCGGTGGTTTTCATGCAGCCCGGATTGCGCGAAAGGCTGCCCGCGCCGTTCGGCCCATCGACCGTAACCGAGGCCGAGACGGAAAGCGAGCAACCGGAAACGCCCGGGACCGTGGCGGACGATGAAATCGACACGGAGACGCCGGCCACTGGCGACGAGCCGCAGATGCCCGTCGAAATTGAAACGGACCCGCCCGTCGACGTGGCGCTGCAAACGCCCGCCGAGGAGGTGCCGGCGGCGCCCGATGAAGACGCCATCCTCGCGGGACTTTCGATTCCCGACGCGGTGCGCGATTATCGCGAGACGCAGATCTCGGCCGCGATGCTGGCTTATGTTTCCAACAAGACGCAATTCGATACCTGCCGCGAAGCCGGCTGCCCCGAGTTCGCGTCGCTGATGACCAAAGTTCAGGAGGCGCTCGAGGGCTACGAATGGGAGAAGCCGCCGGCCTCCGGCAGCATTCGCGTCATCAATCCGAGACGGCTGGAAAACGAGGAATGCCCGTTCATGCTCGAGTTGCAGGAAACGATCTCGCTGGCCGGCGACCAGCGCAGCCAGACGCGAACCTACTGCACGCGCAACGGTTTCGATCGCGCGCTTCAGACCGCGGGGGAGATCGAACCGTGAACCGGCGTCAGCCACTGGCGTTTGTTGCGCCCGCCGTGGCAGACTGGATACGATAAGCGAAAACAACTCCGGGGACTCCACTATGCGTTTCATACTACGGCTGGGCTTGTGCCTGTGCGCGTGCGTCGTGGCCGCCGGTTGCGAAACCACCGACGGCGGCGGCGGCTTTCTCGGGGACGTGGGCCGGAGGGTCCTGAAGGACCAGGCCACCCAGAGGGTTACCGACGGCGCCGTCAACAAAGCGACGGGCGGCAGGGTCAGCAGCGGCACCATGAGCGGCGTATCGGCGGCAGCGTCGCAGGCGGCCATGCTCGGTGCCGCGGACGAGGTTTGCGGCGAAACCGGCACCCCGTGGTGCCGCAATCTCACGGGAACGGTCGCCGCCAGCTTCACCGCCGAATTCATCGAGCGCATGACGCGCGAGGATCTGGAAAAGGCCGCCGAGGCGCGCAAGAAGTCGATCGAGACGGGCGAGCCGCAGGTGTGGGAGAACCCCGAATCCGGCGCCAGCGGCAAGGTGGAGACCAAACCGGCTCCGGCGAAGCCTCCCGAGCCGACTCCGATCAAGGTCGAGGAGCCGGTCGAAATGACCGCGCCGATCATGGACGCCGTCGGCGAACCGTATGTCGTCACGGCCGCGAGCGGCGTCAACGTTCGGCGCGGGCCGGGCACGCAGTTTCCGGTCGTCATGAAAATGGCCTCGGGCGAGCGCTTCAACGCCATCGCCAAGCTTCAGGAGGACAACTGGTACCTGGTCGGCAAGGGCACCGTGGGCAAGGGCTACGCGAGCGGCGACCTGATCGGCTCGGCGCCCGTCGAGCTCGAAGAGACCAAGCCCGAGCCCGAGCCGGCGGCCGCGACCAAAGAGGTGCAAGTCGCCATGGCCGCCGAGTGCTATACCACCACCCAGAGCGTGACGCTGGGGGACGGCACGACAGAGGAAGCCACGGTCACGTCCTGCCGCACGCCGGACGGCTGGGTTCAGGTCTGAGGACCGCGATCGGAAACTGACGAGGCTGAGAACTCGAAAAGCAAACCGGTGCCCGCGGCGCGGGGTCCGGCGCCCGTTCTGGAATCACTTCAATGAATCGTTCGGCCCGTCGAGCCGGCCTGATCCTTTGCGTGAGCCTCATGCTGGCGGCGTGCGGCGGCAACGGCGGCGGTTTCTTCAAAGAGCTGGGGCGCGACGTCGCCGGCGTCGCAAAAACCGGCATGACGGCGGGGCGCAATTTCGGCGTTTCGGTGGCAGCGGCGGCGAAGGGTTTCTCGGCCGGCTTCGTCGAACGCATGACGCCCGGCGACCTGGAAGAGGCCGCCGCGGCGCGCAACCGGTCGATCGAGACCGGTGAGCCGCAAACCTGGAGCAATCCGGAAACCGGCACCGCCGGCACGGTGCGGACCGTGCCGGCGGAGTCCAGACCCGCGGCGCCGACGCAAGTGACGGTCGGCGAGCTCATTGAGGTGAATGCTCCGATGATCGCGGTGGGCGAGCCTTATATCGTCACGGCACCGAGCGGCGTGAACGTTCGCGCCGGGCCGGGCACGCAGTATCCGGTCGTCATGCAATTGGCCGACGCGCAGCACTTCGACGCCATCGCGCGACTCCGGGACGACGACTGGTATCTGATCGGCAAGGGCTCTGTGGG
>JBOIDB010000015.1:0-35599 GCA_050740235.1 Gammaproteobacteria bacterium | reverse complement strand
AACGCGGGCGGGCCGCCGCCGGATCCGATCCCGGCCAACCACCCGTGCGCGTCCACGCAGTACCAGAACTTCTCGGGCGGCAACACGATGCTCGATCCGGAGCTGTCGGAGAGCATGAACGTCGGTGTGGTCTGGAATCCTCTGGACGACCTGTCGCTCAGCATCGACTACTTCGACATCGAGCTGGATGATCAGATCAGCACGCTGCCGCTGCAGGCGCTCCTCGATGCCGAAGCGGCGATGGGTAGCTCGCCGTTCGTCATCCGCGACAACCGCGGCGAGATCTTCGTCATCCTGGCCAACAGCCAGAACATCGCCGGCACGCAGACCAAGGGCTACGACGTCGACGTGCAGTACGGGTTCTCGCTCGGTGCGGTGGGTGACTTCCAGAGCCAGTTGCAGGTCAGCAAGGTCATCGAGTACCTGCAGGACCAGGGCGACGGCAACGGCTTCCGCCGGCTGCAGGGCACCTTCGACCCGGATCTGCGGGCGGCGCTCTCGCTCGGCTGGTCGCGCGGCGACTTCTCGGCGGGGGTCATCGGTAATCACGTGACCGACACGGAGAACAACGAGCCCGGCGATCCCGGCTTTACCCACCTCGCGTCCTGGACGACCTTCGACGTGAGCGTCGGGTGGGCGACTCCGTGGAACGGCGAGATCACGCTCGGCGCGCGCAACGTGTTCGATCGGGATCCGCCGACCAACACGTTGATCGGCAACCCGAACTACACCAATCAGTTGCACGACGTGTTCGGCCGGGTGCCGTTCATCCGCTACGAGCAGAATCTGTAGCGGGAAAGCGACAGGAACGGGGCGCAAGGGACTGCGCCCCGTCCGGTTTCGCCTGCCGGGGCGATCCGGTTTAAACCTTTTCGAATAGCCGGCGTCATAGGAGACGTAGCGGGACGCATCGGGGTGCCGATGCTACCCGTGTTGCGAGCAGGCAACGATATGAGGGCTGCAATGCGGCAAGATCCTCTGCGTTGGGAGAGAGGTTGGCGCTTTGAATCCCCGCTGCGAATCCGCCGTGGCGCAGCCCTCATACCATTGCCTTTTCCGCGGAGTGTAAGCGCAATGCAGCTCCGTGCCGACGCGACGTGGAAGACGTTTCTGTTGCTGAGCCTGCCGGTTTGGACACTGCTGGCAGCTCTCAGTCTTCTCGACAACGTCTGGTATTACTGGTCCCGCGACATCGAGGTGCCGCTGCTCGACGCGGCGACCTACTGGACCGGCTATTACCTCGCGTGGGCGATCGCCGGCGTGCTGCTCTATCTGATCATCGTCCGCGGCCGCCTCGGCCGGCGGCCCGCGCCGTTTCTCATCGGCGCCTACCTCGTCCTGTGTTTCGGCACGCTGCTGGTCGTCGACGTTGCAGCCGCGGTGTTCGGCGCGCTGATCTGGTGGCCGTTCGCGGGCGTCTCTCCCGTCGGGTTCGCGCGCGAGATCGGGCAGGTCCTCTCCGCGCAGGCGGAGCAGCCGCTGATCACGCGTTACTACCGCAGCTTCTTCATTTTCTTCGGCACCGTCGCCGTGGTGCATTTCTTCGACTATTACGCCGGCGCCGAGGCCGAGCGCAAAGAGGCGCTGCACAGTCGCTTGCGGGCTCTCCGCCTGGAACTCAATCCGCATTTCCTCTTCAACAGCCTGCACGGGGTCATGCTGCTCATCGATCAGCAGCCTGCGATGGCCGAGAAGATGCTCGTGCGACTCGGCGATTATCTGCGGCGCGTGCTGCGCGAAAGCGATTCGGACAAGGTGACCCTCGACAGAGAATTGTCGTTCGTCCGCGAATACGTGGACATCGAGCGGATCCGCTTCGCCGATCGACTGCAGCTCGAGATCTACGATCCGGCCGGTCTGGGCCGGGCTCTCGTGCCGGCGATGCTGCTGCAGCCGCTCGTCGAGAACGCCCTGGTGCACGGCGCGCCCGCGGCCGCACAATCGAGCATCCGCATCCTGATCAGCATCGAGCGCCGCGGCGATCGCCTCCTGCTCGGCGTGCACAACACCGGCGGTGCGACAGGCAACCGGCCGCGCCGGCGCGGACTCGGCGGTGTCGGCCACGGCAACACGCACGCGCGGCTGCAGGCCACGTATGGCGACAATTACGATATGTCGACCGTGCGAATCATACGCGGCGGCTATCTGACTGAAATCGAGATCCCTTACGAGGAGGAGGCATGAAACGGATGCCCGCCACCGACCCGGTCCGCACAGAGTCGATCCGCACCCTGATCGTCGACGACGAGCCGCTGGCGCGCGCCGGCCTGAGGAAATTCTGTGCCCAGCAACCCGATCTCGAAGTCATCGCCGAGTGCGGTGACGGCACTTGCGCGGTGCAGACCATCGAACGCGAGCGGCCGCATCTCGTCTTTCTCGACATCGAAATGCAAGAGATGAGCGGGTTCGACGTGCTCGCGCGGCTCGCGCCCGACACTCTCCCCTATGTCGTGTTCACGACGGCGCATGACGGATATGCCCTCAACGCCTATGATTACGAAGCGGTCGACTTTTTGCTCAAGCCCTTCGACATGAGCCGCTTCAACCGTTCTCTCGACCGGGTGCGCCGCCGTCTGGTCGTTGCGCCCGAGACGCTGCGCACCCAACTCGCCGGCGCGCTGCGATCGCTGACCTCGCTGGGCAGCTCCTCATCCTCCCCGCAGTACCTGCAGCGTGTGGCGATCCGGCACGGCCAGCGCACCAGCTTCATCGATGCCGCGGATATCGATTGCATCGAAGCACGGCGGAACTATGTCGATCTGCACGTCGGACCCTCGAAGCACGAGCTGCACACGGCGTTGAAGGAATTCGAAGAGAAGCTCGACCCCGCTCGATTCCTGCGCATACATCGCTCGCTGCTCGTGAACATGGAAAGAGTCGAGGAAATACAGAACTGGTTCAACGGCTGCTACCGATTCAGGCTCGCGAGCGGCGCAATATTTACCTCCGGCCGCACGTACCGCAAGGACATCCAGAACTTCCTCAACAACGAAGTCGTCTGACCGCCCGCTCCCTGTCGTCCCGGCCCGCTCCCACTCTCGTCGTCCCGGCCCTCCCTCGTCGTCCCGGCGAAAGCCGGGATCCAGTAGAAAAATACTCGACCTCCGATTTGCCTCGTCGTCCCGGCGAAAGCCGGGATCCAGTAGAAAAATACTCAACCTCTGATTTGCCTCGTCGTCCCGGCGAAAGCCGGGACCCAGTAAAAAAATACCCGACCTCCGGCCACGGACGTCAATTTCCTTACAATAGCTCGGCGTACAGATCACGCCACTCGGGGTTACGCTCCTCGATCAGCGCCAATTTCCACGCCCGCTTCCACTCTTTGATGGCCTTTTCGCGCGAGATGGCCGAATACATCGTTCCGTGCAACTCGTACCAGACGAGGTTGTGGACCTTGTATCGGCGGGTGAAGCCGGGAACGAAATCATTCTTGTGTTCCCATACTCTTTTGACCAGGTCGGAGGTGACGCCGATGTAGAGCGTACCGTTGCGGCCGCTGGCGAGGATATAGACGCATGGCTCGCGGAGCATGGAAGAGTTGTTTTACTGGATCCCGGCTTTCGCCGGGACGACGAATAAGTGGCCGGAACGGCGAGTAAGTGGCCGGAACGAGTAAGCGGCTGGGACGACGGGTTACCGGTTGGAGACGTCGGGTTGTCGGTTGCAACGACGAATAAGTGGCCGGAACGACGTGCTTTGCGACCTGTTATCCTAGCCTGCCCCACGAATACGCAATAGCGGAGTCCAGCATGACAAGGCCCGGCATCACGCCCCCGGCGAACGGTAAGAAGATCGGCCTGGAGAAAGGGGTTCTCAGCGTACCCGACAACCCGATCATTCCTTTCATCGAGGGTGACGGCACGGGGCCGGATATCTGGCGGGCGGCGGTACGGGTGCTCGATTCGGCGGTCGACAAGGCCTATGCCGGCAAGCGACGCATTCACTGGATGGAGATCTACGCCGGCCAGAAATCCAACGAGCTTTTCAACACCTGGCTGCCCGACGAGACAGTGGCCGCCTGCCGCGAATACCTGGTCTCGATCAAGGGTCCGCTGACCACGCCGATCGGCGGCGGCATTCGCTCGTTGAACGTCGCGCTCAGGCAGATGCTCGACCTGTACGTCTGCCTGCGGCCCGTACGCTGGTTCCGCGGCGTGCCCTCGCCCGTCAAGAAACCCGAGCAGGTCGACATGGTGATCTTTCGCGAGAACACGGAGGACATCTACGTCGGCATCGAGTTCGCGGAAGGCTCCGTCGACAACCGCCGTTTCCTCGAATTGTTCAAGGAGCAGTTCCCGCGCGAGTACAACAAGATCCGTTTTCCGGAATCCTCGGGCATCGGCATCAAGCCCGTGTCGAAAGCCGGTACGGAGCGCCTGGTGCGCGCCGCCATCCACTATGCGATCGACAATGGCCGGCGCAGCGTCACGTTAGTGCACAAGGGCAACATCATGAAGTACACGGAAGGCGCATTCCGCAACTGGGGTTACGCGCTTGCCGGCCAGGAGTTCGCCGCGGAGACCTATAGCTGGGAACAGTGGGAGCGAACCAAGGCGGACAAAGGCGAGGACGCGGCCAATTCCGAGCAGCAATCGGCGCTCGATGCAGGCAAGATCCTCATCAAGGACGTGATCGCCGACATCACGCTGCAACAGGTGCTCACCCGACCCACCGAATTCGACGTCATCGCCACGATGAACCTGAACGGCGATTATCTCTCGGACGCACTGGCCGCGCAGGTCGGCGGCATCGGCATCGCGCCCGGCGGGAACATCAACTACGACACCGGGCACGCGATATTCGAAGCCACGCACGGCACGGCGCCCAAATACGCGAATCAGGACAAGGTCAATCCCGGCTCGCTGATACTTTCCGGAGAGCTGATGCTGCGCCATCTCGGCTGGAGCGAGGCTGCGGACCTGATCCTGCAGGCCATGGACACGACCATCGGCAATCGCACTGTCACCTATGATTTCGCACGCCTCATGGACGGCGCCAGCGAAGTGAAGACGAGCGAGTTCGGCGACGCGCTGATCTCCAGCATGTAAGGCCGAGTTGATACGAGCTACGCCACGCCAGTGACTGCGGACGGCCGTACGGCGAGCGCGGAATCATGCGCCCACCTGATCGTCGACGGCTTCAATCGCTACAACGCCGATTTTCGCTCGATCACGCAGCGCGCGCGCTGGCGCTTCGAGCACCGCGACTGGAGCGGCAGCGCGCGCGACGGCGCCGAGCGCATCGAGCTCTACGAAAAAGCCGTGCAGGGCGTGTTGCACACGCTGAAGCGCGAGCTCGGCGCGAAGTGCGAGGATCGCCCCTGCTGGTCGGCCATCAAGGCGCGATACGCGGACATCATCGACGCATACGTCGACAGCGAATTCTTCCGCACGTTCTTTAGCTCCATCACGCGGCGGATCTTCGGCACCGTCGGCGTCGACCCCGAAGTCGAGTTCATCGCCCTCGACGTCGAGCCGACGACCCGGATAACCAAGCCTGTGCCGCGTTTCGTCTACTTCAACCGCGGCTCGACGCGCTATCTGTTCGACGAGGCACTCGCCGATTTCGCGTTGGGAGCGCCCTACCGGGATATCGAGCGGAGCATCGATTTCGTCGCCGACGAAGTCGAGGATTACTGCATGGCGCGGCGATTCGACGGCCCGATCGAGCAGGTCGAGCTGGTCAAGCCGATCTTTTTCCAGGGCACGCGCGCCTATCTGGTCGGGCGCATCACGGGCCGGAGCTTTTCCTCGCCTCTGGTCATTGCGCTGAAGAATTCGGACGCCGGCATCGTCGTCGACGCGGTCATCCTGTCGGAGGCAGAGGTCAGCATCCTGTTCGGCTTCACGCGATCCTACTTCCATGTCGATCTGGAGACGGTGGGTGATGCGGTCGTGTTCCTGAAGTCGCTGCTGCCGAAGAAAAGGACCAGCGAGATCTACACGGTGCTCGGGCGTTCGAAGCAGGGCAAGACCGAGCGTTACCGCAGCCTGATGCAGCATCTGGAAGCGGCGCCCGACCGGTTCGTGTTCGCGCTGGGCGACAAGGGCCTGGTCATGATCGTGTTTACGCTGCCGTCCTACGATGTCGTCTTCAAGGTCATTCGCGACCGGTTCGCTTATCCGAAGACCATGTTGCGTCAGGACGTAATGAACAAGTATCAGCTCGTATTCCGCCACGACCGGGCCGGGCGGCTGGTCGACGCGCAGGAGTTCCGGCATCTCGTGTTCGACCGCTCACGCTTCGCGCCGGAGCTGCTCGATGAGTTGCTCACCGCTGCGGCCGGTACCGTGCGCGACGACGGCGAACGCGTCGTCATCGACCACGTTTATGTCGAGCGCCGGCTGACGCCTCTCAACCTGTTCCTGCGCGATGCGGAGTCGGCCCCCGCGCGGCTCGCGGTCCTCGACTACGGGCAGGCGATCCGCGATCTCGCGATGAGCAATATCTTCGCCGGCGACCTGCTGCTCAAGAACTTCGGCGTCACGCGCCACGGCCGCGTCATCTTCTACGATTATGACGAGCTCACCCTCGTGACCGACTGCAATTTCCGCGACCTCCCGGCCGCGCAGAACCCGGAAGACGAGATGAGCGCCGAGGCCTGGTACTACGTCGCCGACAACGACGTGTTTCCGGAGCAGTTCATTTCGTTCCTGGGCTTCCAGAGCGCCTTGAGGGAAGAGTTCATGCGCTACCACCGCGAAGTCCTCACCGCAGATTACTGGCGCCACGTCAAAACGCGTCATCTGAACGGCGAAGTGTTCGAAGTGCTCCCCTACAACCGCCAATTCAGGTAATGAAAAAGGGGAAGACCCCTTTTCATGTTTTGACTGGATCCCGGCTTGCGCCGGGACGACGGAGTTGAGGCATCGTCGTCCCGCTACTCACTCGTCTTCCCGCCTCTCCCTCGTCTTCCCGCCTCTCCCTCGTCTTCCCGCCTCTCCCTCGTCGTCCCGCCTCTCCCTCGTCGTCCCGCCTCTCCCTCGTCGTCCCGCCTCTCCCTCGTCGTCCCGCCTCTCCCTCGTCTTCCCGGCGAAAGCCGGGATCCAGTCCAACCATTCGACCCGGTTCGACTACTTTACGAGCTGCATGAAGGACGCGAGATCGATATTCGAGCCGCACAGGATGACACCGATCTTCTTGCCGGCGAGGCGCTCGCGCAACGGGCCCGCCAATGCCGCCGTTGCCGCGGCACAGGCCGGTTCGACGGCGAACTTGAGGTCTTCGAAGATGAAACGCATGGCGCGGCGCATGTCGTCGTCCGTGATCCGCACCAGCTCGTCCACGTGCCGTCGGCATAACGCGAACGAGAACGGCGCGGCGTGCGGCGCCGCCAGGCTGTCCGCGATCGTGTTCACCCGGTCGATGGCGACGGCCTCGCCGGCGGCGAAGCTGCGGTGCATCGTGTCCGCGCCCTCGGGCTCGACGCCGAAGACTTCACAACGCGGCTGGAGATGCTTGACGGCCGTCGCGATACCCGCACAGAGGCCGCCGCCGCCGATCGGCACGATGACAGCTTCCAAATCCGGCACCTGCTCGCACCA
This sequence comes from Gammaproteobacteria bacterium, assembly GCA_050740235.1. Taxonomy (GTDB): domain Bacteria; phylum Pseudomonadota; class Gammaproteobacteria; order Steroidobacterales; family JACDCP01; genus JACDCP01. The sequence goes on along the minus strand of JBOIDB010000015.1, from coordinate 28,055 downwards.
TTCGAGCCCGACCGTCGCAGTACCGAGGGTCGTGTGCAGGCCCTCGAACGGATGGACGAAAAAGCGGCCTTCCCGGCTTTCGATCTCGCGCACGACGTCGAAGGCCGTGTGCACGTCATCCGCGAATACGACCTCGGCCCCATAGCGGCGGCACTGCTCCACTCGAAACGCATTGGCCGTGCGGATCATGACGACTTTGGCGGACGTGCCGAGCGAACGCGCCGCGTACGCAGTCGCGATAGCGTGATTGCCCGCGCTGACCGCAGTCACGCCGCGCGATAGCGTTTCCGCGTCGAGGGCGAGCAGGTTGGACAGCGCGCCCCGCGGCTTGAACGTGCCCGTCCGCTGAAGCAGCTCGAGCTTCAACCAGACTTCCGTATCCGGCCCGAAACGCTCTTCGGCGCGCATGCCGCTCCAGGCATGCACGGGCGTTCGCACAACCCGTTCGCCGAGAAGGTGCCGGGTGGCGCGAATTTCCTCGAGCGACAGGTCCGCGTTCAGTGTATTCATGCCGTATGCCATAATACGCCGTCCGATCCGATACGAAAAACGACCATGGACTTCCAACTGACCGACGATCAGCAGATGATCCAGTCCGCCGCGCGCGAATTTGCGCAAAGCGAGATCGTGCCCATCGCGGCCGAGCACGATCGCAGCGGCGAGTTTCCCTCTGCGACCATCGCCAAGGCCGGCGAGCTCGGCTTCATGGGTGTCGAGGTGCCCGAGGAATACGGCGGAGCCGGCCTCGACGCCATCGGCTTCGCGCTGATGATGGAAGAAATCTCGGCGGCAGACGCCGCGCACGGCACGATCATCTCGGTCAACAACTCGCTGTATTGCAACGGCATCCTCAGGAGCGGCAATGAAGCGCAGAAGCGCGAGTTCGTCACGCCGATCGCCTCGGGCCACGCCATCGGCGCCTACGCGCTGACCGAGCCTCAGTCGGGGTCCGACGCCGCCGCCATGCGCACGCGCGCCGAGCTGAACGGCGATTATTACGTCATCAACGGCAAGAAATCCTGGATCACCTCCGGACCGGTCGCCCGCTACATTCTTCTGTTCGCCCGCACGGACATGAATGCGGGCGCGCGCGGCATCAGCGCATTCGTCATCGACACGAAGAGAGAGGGATTCGTGCGCGGCAAGCCCGAGCCCAAGCTCGGCATCCGCGCCTCGGCAACCTGCGAGATCGAGTTGGCCGACTACCGCTGTCCCGTCGAGCATCGCGTCGGCGAGGAAGGGATGGGATTCCGGATCGCCATGTCGATGCTCGACTCCGGCCGCATCGGCATCGCGGCGCAGGCCGTCGGTATCGCGCGCGCCGCTTATGAGGCGACGCTCGAGTTCGCGCGCGAGCGCAAGGCCTTCGGAACGCCGATCGGCAGCTTTCAGATGACGCAGGCGAAGATCGCCGACATGAAGATGCGCATCGAAGCCGCGCGATTGCTGACTCTGCGGGCAGCGTGGGCGAAGCGGCGAGCCGACGGCGGCCGCAATACGCTCAATGCCAGTATGGCAAAGCTGTTCTCATCCGAGACGGCGATGTGGGTGACTCATCAGGCCGTGCAGATCCACGGCGGCATGGGCTACAGCAAGGAGCTGCCCGTCGAGCGCTATTTCCGCGACGCGAAGATAACGGAAATCTACGAAGGCACGAGCGAGATCCAGCGGCTCGTGATTGCACGCCAGGAAACCGGTCTGCGCTGAAAGGCAGCATCATGCAAGTGAGAGGATTTGCGTCGCGCGCGTTGTGCGCGATTTTCGCAGGCGCGGCATGCGGCACGGTTGTCGCGCAGGAAGCCGGACAATCTGAAGCAACCCTGACTGCACCGGCAACGGCGCCCGCGGGCAGCGAGATAGAAGTTGCCTGGACGGGCCCGGGACTTCATCAGCATCGATCCCGTCGGCGCCGACGACCGGACATACGGCAACTACGCTTACACGTCGCGCGGCAACCCGCTCAGTCTGCGTGTGCCCGACGATCCCGGCGACTACCTGGTGCGCTATCACCTTGCGCAAAGCTATCGCGTGCTCGGCGAGCGACCCCTCACGGTCGTGAGCGCCACGGCAAAGATCACACCGCCTGCCGAAGCGGAGACGCGCTCGGTGATCGAGATCGGCTGGGAAGGCCCGGACAATGAAGGCGACTTCATCACCATCGTGCAGTCCGGCGCGCCCGAGCGCCAATACGGCCACAGCAACGGCTACACCGCGCGCGGCAATCCGGTGCGTGTCGAGGCGCCGGAAAAACCCGGTCAATACGAGGTGCGTTACCTCACCGGTCAGAAATATCTGACGCTGGCCAGCGCGCCGCTTGCGGTCGTGCCCGGCAAGACCCCGGGGCTGTTGCGAGTCGTCGGCGATACGGGCGCGACGGCCGGAGCCGGGCCGGGCGCGGTGGAGCTCGTGCTCGATGCCTCGGGCAGCATGCTGCAACGGATCGACGGCGTGCCGCGCATCCAGATCGCGCGCGATGCTCTCGTCGAGCTGACGCAGAACGTGCTCAGCGCCGGCACGCCTTTCGCGCTCCGCGTCTTCGGGCATCGAGAGGCCGACAGTTGCCGCACGGATCTCGAGATCGCGCTGGCGCCGCTCGACCCGGCCGCGGCCGTGGCGCGGATCCGGTCGATCGAAGCGAAGAATCTTGCCAAAACGCCAATCGGTGCGTCGCTGCTCGCCGTGCGCGAGGATCTGGCCGGCGCCGATGGACCGGCTGTCGTGGTCCTGGTCACGGACGGCGAAGAGACCTGCGAGGGCGACCCGAAGGCGGCGATCGCGACATTGCGCGAGTCGGGCATCGATGCGCGCGTAAACATCGTCGGCTTCGCGATCGACGAAGTCGTGCTCAAGGAGACGTTCGAGGAATGGGCGCGCGTTGGTCAAGGTACATACTTCGACGCGCGAGATGGCGAGGAGCTGAACGAGGCCATGCGCGCGTCGTTACGAGTGCCGTTTCAGGTGCTGCGCGACGGCGCTGTCGTCGCGAGCGGCGCCGTGAACGGCGAAGCCGTCGAGCTTGCCGCCGGAGATTACGAAGTCAGGGTATTGACCGATCCACCGCGTTCGGCCGGACCAGTCAGCATTGCGAGTGGCGATGAACGAGAGCTCGATATCGACGCCGGCAATTGATTGCTTCAGCGTCCTGCGTTGTCAGGCAACGCGTCGATCGCTCATTCCTTGTACGGTTGGTTACTTCTCGGCGCGTCGGGCGCCTGCACATCCAGGGATTGCCTGTACCTTACGCATCCCCTGATGAACTCAGGCCACGTCGGCACGATCGGCAGCGGATCGGTCTTCTCCGGCAGCAAGCGCCAAAGCGCCGGATGATGCCAGCAAAGTTCATGCAGCTTGCTGTCTCGATGAGCACGAATCCCGTTGCGCAACTTCTTCGCCTCCGCTATCAGTTGCTCGCGGGACATTCGTTCGAGATCGGCGTCCATTTCAGCTCCTTGCTGGCAACAGCACTTCGAATCAAGCTACTCCGCGTCGCACCTGCACTGCGCCGTGCACCATCGCCTGCATCCTCGGCTCGAAGAAATGATCGAGCTCCGTCGCCAATGCTCGAGCGTAGCCCGACAAGATCGTTCAACGCGCTGCTGCAGGCGCCTCCTTCTCTCCTCGTCCATCCTGTTGGTGGACGCTTACACCCACGAACAAGAGCCATAAGCCGATAGCCAGCTCGTAAAGGGCCATGGGTGGATTGATGAGTTGATAGATCATCCCCGCGCCGTGGGGCGCGATCAGAATTGCAAAAGTCCCGATCAGCATGGACAGGGACGCAAATATCCCCAAGGCCGCCAGAATCCTGGGCACGAAGTTCGACTTGAACAACAGATAGCTATAGATAGCCGAGCCCAGGCCAAAAAATATCAGGCCGATGTTGTACCCGGTACCATGGGCACTGATAAATACCTGAACCATGGCCTCGAGCTGACCGGGCTCGAATACCGACAAGTAATCAGCGTTACTCAAGAGTATCAAAACAATATAGTCGTTCAGCGTATTGACCGCGAGAACGAAAGCCTCGCCCAGCCACCAGAACAGCGCAAGCAGAGCAAGAACTCTGTTCACTTGCTCGACCACGATGTAAAGCGTCAGGGCGAGCAGTACCACGCTCGTAAATGCGACCAGATCGCTGGCAAGGCCGATGCGAAATAATGACTCGGACGTCATTATATTGTTCGCCGTTTCAGCGGCATTCCCCGTCTCGAGACTGGCTCGAACATAGAACGATGCGAAGATCGCGGTAGCGAGAGCAAACAGATACATGAAGCCTGCGACCCTGGCAGCCTTCTGCTGTGATACTTCTGTGGTCAGGTAGCTCATTTTTTATTCCTTGTCAGGACACATCGGTTCAGCTATCACTTCGAAAAAGCCGCCTGTAAAGCCGTACCGCGAGTACTGAGTCAAGTGACGCGTGCCCTTGCTCTCCATTTCGGCACATCGACCCCCTTCACGGTAAGCCAAAGCGCCAGCCCCAGTTCCCCGAAAAAGGCTGGCAGCATAACCCAGGGGAACAGCAACTTCCCGGCGAATGCCGGCGCCAGCATCTGCGCCACACTGAAGACGACGTAGCCCACACCGCCGAGCACGATCAGAACGCCCAGGAATTTCGGCAAAAATCCCGATTTCCTGATCAGATAACCGAACACGATACAGTGGAAGCCGAAGAACAAGAAGCTGGCGCCGAAGCCATAGCTGTGCAATCGGAGCGCCATGTACGCCAGCGCGTGCAGTTGCTGCGGATCGAAGACGTTCAGGTAGTCCTCGCCGTCGAGGGCGATCAGGGCGGCAATCTCGAAGAGCTTGATGACGCTGTAGATGCCCACGAAAGCCAACCTGAGGAACGCCGCAAGCAATGACAGATTCCGGTCCACCGGCGCGAGCAGCACGTACAAGAATAATGCCACCGCGGCATCGGCCACGGAGTTGAGCATCTCGCCCGCCAGAGCCACCCGGAACAGCGTCTCGGAAGCCATGATATTGTTGGCCGTGGCGGTGGCATCGAGCGGCACGATGAGCCCGCCCCTGACGAACATTTCGCCGAAGCTGGCCGCCACGATAATGTACAAATAGAGCAGCCCGCAGATTCGGGCGTATGTCTGCGGAGACGTTTCAACGACAGAATTCGTCATATCGCCTCCGGTTCGACTTGGCACGTTTTCCGGACAGACGAATCTGGCCTTCGCGTTTGCCGCTCAATGTCCCGGCGAATCGCCGATGAATGCAAGCACTTCCCGAATAAACCGGTCGCGTCCCCGTTCGGGACGATCGAGGTGAACGAAGTGCGTCGCGTCCGGCAGGATCACGACCCGCACACGAGGCGCGTGGACGAGGTGTTCTTTCAACGACGTTCGATCACCGGGCCTTGCCCAGAAATCCCGCTCCGAGCTGATGATCAGCGTCGGCGACCGAATGAGCGAGGCATCCCAGAGCTGACGTCCACTGGCGAGATAGAAGCTGTCCTCGAGCGCACCTGTCGGAGCGCGAAAGCTGGGCGGCGCCCGATCTTCCGACGTCTCATCGCTCGCCAGTGCAGCGGCGGCGTACGCCGAGGCCACGGCGGGATCGCGCCACGCGGACTTGTCCTCGAGTGGAATGCTCCGGTCCCATGATCCGAAGAGCGATTCAGCGGTACTGAAACGGTAAGCGCCGTACTCCGACGCATTGAACTGTCCGGGCGCGTCGGGATCCTCCAGGTTGGACCCCGGACCAATGACCGGATGTCCCTTGGTCGCGCCGTAGAGGGTGTTGTCGAGAATCAGGTGGCTGACCTGCTCGGGATACAGGGTGGCGTAATAGCCGAGCCAATGACCTCCCGTAGCCCATCCGAGGAGCGCCACTCGCTCGGCGCCGCGGCCGCGAATCCATTCGACCACCCCCGCCACGTCGCGAACGACCTCTGACGAGCGAACCAGTGGAGCATTGTCTCCCCGCGGCTCCGACATTTCCGGCGGACGCGTCGATTGTCCGTACCCGCGTGCATCCATGATGTAAACGACATGACCGGCCTGCGCCAGGTCGGCCGCCAACGATCCGCCCGGCACGGGCAAATCGAATGAGGCCACTCCCGGCACGCGAGCGCCATGCAAGAGCAGAATCGGCGGGTCTCTCGTCTCTGTAGTCGGCTCGCGCACTTCCCGCACGAAGATGGAGATGCCGGGTTCACTCAGGACCGAATGGTCCTTGCGCACGACCTGGGCCGATGCGGATCCCGCTGCACAACAAAGCATCGTTACGAGAAAACAAGCGAGTTCTGCGCGTAGGTTCATGGTTATCGGCCTCCTTGACCTTTCGAAACAATTCCTTCGCTCACCAATTGCCGGTATTCGGCATCGAGGCCCACGGCTCCCGCAGCGGCAGCGATTTACCCTTCTGCAGCAGCTCGATCGAGATGCCGTCGGGCGACCGGATGAATGCCATGCGGCCCTCACGCGGCGGACGATTGATGGTGACGCCGGCGTCCATCAGGTGCTGGCAGGTCTCGTAGATATCGTCCACTCGATAGGCCAGGTGACCGAAATTGCGGCCACCGGCGTATTCCTCCGGGTCCCAGTTGTAGGTCAGCTCAACCATCGGCGCCCGGGCGTCGGAGCGGGCGCGCGATTCATCGCCTGCCGCGGCGAGGAAAACGAGGGTATATCGCCCCTGCAGGTTCTCGACACGGTCGATCTCGCTGAGCCCGAGCTTGTTGCAGTAGAAGTCCAGGCTCTGGTCGAGATCACTGACGCGTACCATCGTGTGCAGATATTCCATTTCCTTCTCCCGTCGATCGCCCGCCCTGTCCGGCGGCTGACAGCCGCAAGTCACGATACTCCGCGCCGGACATGCACTGCGCCGTGCAACATTGCCTGCATCGTCGGCTCGAAGAAGTGATCGAGCTCGGTCGAATCCGGCCGGCTTGCCTCCGTGAGCCGACTCTTGACTTCGGGCGGCAGGTTGACATCGAGCGCTGATAGATTCGTCTCCAGCTGGTCTCGCCGCGTCGCGCCGACGAGGACGCTGGTGACCTGAGGCCGTCCCATCACCCATGCCAACGCAATTTCGGTCGGTGTCCTGCCGATATCCTTTGCCGCTTTCAGCAGTGCGTCGAGGACATCCCAATTCCGCTCGCGCTTGGCGAATTTCTCCAGTGTCGGATTACCGGAATCCTTGTATTCGAACACACGTCCGCGTCGTCTGCCTATTCCTTGACTTTCCATTCAGGATTCCAGGCGATCTCCCCTCAAATCCGCGACGGCAAGCGTGATGATATTGATTCGTGGCTTCATGTTCTTGGCCGCCATGGTACACACGACCGCCTCGATAGCTCGTGCCGCCTGACCGCCGGCCGTCAAGCGCGTGCGTCCTCGCGCGTCGCCGCAGGGCCTTATTGCGCCTTTGTTACTTCAGCTGGTTTTGCGTCGGGAAGGCATCAACCGGAGATTCAAAAGCAATGAACAGCACGCACGGGTCTCCTTTTGCGCAATAGGCCTTGTGCGGTACTTTTGCCGGCCCGTACGCATACATGCCAGGTTTCAAAGTGACTGGCTCCTGGCCATCATAAGTAACCTGAAGCTGTCCTGAGACGAGCACCATACGCTCAGCGGACGTATGCCAATGGCTCGGGATATAAAAATCTGCAGGCATCTTGAAAAAGACATCCGCATTGTCGTTAGCGGGATCGCCGTGAAGAACGGCAATCTCACACCCCTTGGGAATGAAAGCAGGACATGGACCCCATTCGAGTTGTGCATCCTCGAAGCTACTTGCCAAAGCAAGGTCCCCCGATGCGTCTTGCGCACCTGCGACAGACGGCAGGAACATCGATAGGACAAGCAGGCTGGCGATACGGCTGGACATAACTCCTCCCTTGGTGACCGTGTAAAAGGCCCACGCTCGGGTTAGGCCCCGTTTTTTCGGACACATCAGAAAGGACCGATAATGGTCGTGGAGGTGTGTCATGTCAAAGCGCAGGAAGTTCAGCGCGGAGTCCAAGCACGAAGCGGGCTGAGGTCACCTGCAATGCTTGTTGGGCGGCCGCTCCACTATAGCCAACGACGCACAGAAGCCTTGTAGGGCACGTACTCCGACGGAAACCGCGCCTCGAGGTAGCGTTCTTCTCTGGGGATGACGATCAACGACATGAGCGCGACGGCTGGAATCAGCATGATCAGCAAGCCGAGACTGTTGACCCAGAACGCGAGCCCGAGCTGAAGGAGCGAAAAGGCGAGATAGATGGGGTTCCGACTGAAGCGATACGGACCTGTGCGGACGATCGTTGTCGTGGGTCGGTTACCTGGGATGGGTGTTCCGGCGCCGTGTAATGTGCGAACTGCAAAGAGGAAGAGTGCGATCGCTACGAGCGAGAGAATGGCGCCGATTGGCGCCCCAAGGAAACGCGGAACGAGGCGCATCGGCCAAAGAACGTGAACCGCGAGCCCGAGTGCGATCGCGCTCAGGTAGATGAGCGGAGGACGAGCCAGCCCGAGGTTCGCGACGTCAGACACCGTAGATCCCGGGCCGTGGCTTCCTGGGGAATCATCGTCCACACGAGCCCTCCACGGGCCGCCCAACGCGCACAGCCGTTCCGGTACTTAATACGACGCGACCAGGGTTCATTGTACTTTGTCAGATCCATCTTCTGACCGTGTGAATGTCATTACCCAGTTTGTTTGCCAGGTCTTGCCGCCGTCATCCGAGAATGCCTGTTCAAAACGAGAGGAGTTCGGAGTGATGTCAAAAAAGCTATTTCGAACAAAGATAGTTCTGCCATTAAATGGTTCCTGGCTGAAAAACTCGCCCCGGCCATTTTTGAACTCGCCGATCAAGGGCCGGGTCATAATACCGTCGTCGCTGTTGGCCCAATTCAGGCTCCACTGGTGAGACTGGGGGTTGTATAGACGCAAGCCCACGCCTTCGATGCGCCCTGCCGGGCCATCGACCTCGAGTTCGAGCAGACTGGCACGGCCATTCCACACGTTGCGGACGACGGAAATACCCTCATATTCAACCCAGTTAGTGGAATTAGTTAACGGATGCTGGAGGCGCGATACGTGAGTCTCCCAAGTACCGAGGTGGAAGTCGAAATCGCTTTGTCCGCCTCGTTCTTTGAGAGTTTGTTGATTGTTTGTTTTCGCTACGAGTGAGCTCGACCGGGCCACGACGCCGGCAGCTCCGAAGAGCAACCCAGCGACAATCAGTGTTGAAACAGAGACGTATTTCTTCATAACCTGAAGTCCTTGTTTGAAGGGGGTTTCCTTCTCTGGTGCATGAAACGGATCCACTACCAGCAAACGAGGCCGTCAGGGTCTTCCACAACGACGGCCTCATACTTTTCCAACATCGGTAGCAGAATGTTCTCCAGTTCGTCTCTCCAGAGTTGCCCTCCGTAAAACCTTGCTTTCATCGGCTCACGCGAAGGGAGGTCGGGAAAACCGCGCATAAAGAAGAAGGTGTCGTGATCTTCGACCGAGAGAAATGGTCCCAATATCTTCATTCCGAGTTCTTTGTGTGCGGGAACAGATTTGGCGTCGAATATCTCAAGAAACTCGGAGCGCCTGCCTGGCTTGGTTTTATAGGTGCGCATTTCGATGATCATTTGCATTTCTCCGCCGGATGCTTGCGCGGCTGGCAAAACGGTTTGCCGAACTTCGCAGTATCGAGCAAAGGGGTAACGTAGCAATCGCCAATTGCTGTATTGCAGATGTAACCACTTTTCATTTGCCGATCGACGGCCGGCACGTTCGTCTGTCTACGATCCGGGAATCCGAAGCGGAATTGAGCGGCGGCGCGATGCTGGCTTACTGGATGCGCTCGAGGACGCGGGTCTGAATACAGAGTTCCCCGCGTTGGTCGCCGATTTGCTCAACCGCGCCGACGCAGCGGGGCTCGGCAACCAGGAGTTGGCATCTTTAATAAAGGTCCTACGTGGCCGATTCGTTGTGCTGCCTCTTCTTCGCCAGCGTTTTTGCCATCGCCGTACAGCGTCAGACCCGTAACTCGCCCGTCGGCGTCGACTTCAAACGTGATGTCATCATTGCCGGTAATGTAGAAGAACTCGTGCGGCGCCGTCGCGAAGAATTCGAGTATTGCACCGCTCGGGTATCGTATCAGCAGATGCGAGCTCTTCCGAGCTACCTCGAGGACGTCGCCATTTCGAAGCTCGTAGCGTCCTTCATAGGTGTCCAAAAGCGCGACAGGGAGATCGGTCCGCCGTTTGTCGGCCGGAGCGTGAGGCGCGGGTTCGAGCGGCTCGCCTGACACAAGGTAGAGCGCAATATTGAACGGCCGGTCATAGGTTCTTGCATTGGCGAGCACCACCGCGCCCGTGCCGGCTTCCGGATCGAATACGACCGCGGAGCGATACCCTTCCTTACCACCCGAGTGGCCGACAATTCCATCGTCCCTTATGCCCCAGCCGAGTGCCTGCTGCAGATCGTCGACAGGTATCCGCTCACTGAGCTGAAGCGCCATCGCGGATTTCAGCGATGTATCCGTGTATCCCAGGTAGGCGGCGATCATTTTCAGCGTATCGTTGGCCGTCGAACGCAGCGAGCCGGATGCCGGCAGCGTCGACATCTCCCATGAGTGCACGGGCTCGAGATAAGTGTCATGGCCCGGGGCGAGCCTGCGCGACTGGTCGTCATTCAAGGTGATCGAAGTGCTCTCCATTTCCAGGGGCTCCAGCACGCGCTGCGTCAAGAGGACCTCGTATTCCATCCCCGCGCGGCGGGCAAGCAACCGGCCGAGAAGGGCTACCCCGAGGTTGGAATAGGCATAATCCGCACCGGGTTCGCGGTCCAGGTCATAGCTGGAGAGAAATTCGTGCAACTGCTCGACGGTGTAGCCCTCATACGGATCCGGATCAGCCCGTATATCAAAGTTCGTCGGCATCGAAGGCAGTCCGGACATGTGGGTTGCTAAATCCCTAAGGGTAATGGGACGACCACGCTCAGGCATGGCAACTCCATGCGGCAGATACGCAGACGCCGGGTCATCGAGGCCGACCTCGCCACGTTCGACCATGTCTGCCAACAGTAGCGTCGTGAACGTTTTCGTCAGCGAACCGATCTGAAAGACCGTAGCGCCATCGAGCGGGCGGCCATTGCTCGATCCGCTTTCTCCATACGCAACCACGCGTCTTCCCTGTGAGTCGATCACGCCGACCACGATGCCGACGCCGTTGTGTTGCATGCGCTCTGCAAGCAACTCTCGAATTTCCGCGTTCGAAGGTATTGTCCATTGACTTTCGGGAGGGACGTCATTGGGCGTTTCGTATGCGCAGGCGATTGCGCTGCAGCCGACGGAGATCGCGACTAGCAGACGACTGAGCAGGCCGATCATTTCAGGTCCTGCTTGCGATACGCTTTGCCGGAGGCCCCACTTACGGCGCGATCCTGGTGGCTGCATATTCGTCCCCATCGGGAACGATATAAGTCAGTGACTGGGCGGCGACATCCGCTGCGGCTTGCGTCTCCAACAAGAGACCGCTGTCCGGCGCGAACAGGCCGTCCGGCGATGCCAGCAGGGGTTCGCTGGTGAGTCCGTCCCAGCTCAATGTGAGGACACCGGCTTCGTCCGCTGTGATCTCGAGGGTCACATCGGGCGCCACTTCCGGGCGGTAGTTGCCTGCGAAGCGCTTGATGATTGCCGGCGTCATGGCAATCTTCTGCTGCACAGCCGACGGCATGGAATCGGGCCAATGCCAGGTGTCGGCGATGGCGCGAAGCACTTCGTTGCTCAGCAGCCTGCCGCCAGCCCCATTGGTCATGATGATTGCGCCCTGGCAGGTTGCGGGATAAGCGATCATCGATGCGCGATAGCCTTCGTTGTTGCCGCCGTGCCCGAAGCTACGCTTACTGCCTTCGCCTTTGACTTCCCAACCCAGGCTGCGATCGTCAATCTGGGCGTTCAGCATGGCGGCGGTCATCGATTGGCTGACAATCGCGTCAGGCGCGCCTTGATTTGCCTGCATCACCGCGATTGCCAGCCGGGCGAGATCCCGGGGTGTCGTCCACAGGCTGGCCGCACCCATTTCAGGATAAACGTGCCACTTGCCGGGAACCGGCTCTCCGCTGTACAGATGCGCCGTCGCCGCCTTTGCCGCGAGCTTGTCCGGGAGCGGCACTTCGAACGTGCTGGCGGTCATGCCAATCGGCTCGAAGACGAGATCGTGTACGAGCGCAGGAAACGGCTGACCGGTCACATCCGTCATCAAAAGCTGGGTTAGGACGTAGCCGCCGCCGGAATAGCTCGCTTGCGAGCCGGGCGTGGTCTGCACGCGGACGGGATCAGAGTTCGCGGGCGAAACGCCGTCGAGAATCTGGACGGTGTTGGGAAGTGCCGTTCCCACCGCGTAACCGTCAAAGCCGTGAACGTTGAGGCCCGCGCTGTGGCTCAGGAGCGCGCGCAACGTGACCGGGTGTTCCTTCAGCAATGCACTGCCGGGTAGTGCCCATGTCGTCAAACGCTCACGGATATCGGCGTCGAGCGACAGCTTGTCTTGCTCAACCAGCCGCAGGGCCGCGAGCGCGGTGACGGGCTTGCTGATCGACGCCGCCTGGAACAGCGTGTCCGCCCGGACTGCAGCGCCATCGGCTTCAACGACGCCGAAGCCGCGTGCCTCCGCCACTTTGCAGCCTTCGATGACCGCGAGACTCAAACCAGGAACTTTGTAATGCGCCATTCGTGCCGAAAGCCATAGCTGAGCGGCCGGCTCGCCTTTCACGGCAATCGCCCGGCGCAGCCGATTCTCGAATGCAGACGTCGTCGCGCCAGCATCCATTGCATTGAGCGATGGCGCGGCTATCAGGACAATGGCCGCCAGAATCAGCCTGCCAAACATTGCTGTATAAAGGCGTCGAAACATGGTCCGCTCCGATTGAATTTCTTGTCAGCTAACGCGCCGCATCAGCCGCCCGCAAAGATAGCGAGCGCCGTGAATGCGAACGGCATGCAGCTGTTAGACGGCATCCACGTCCACAGGGTTGTCACGCCATCCGCAGAAACTTGCGAAGCCGAAACCATCGAGTGCTTCCAATCGTCTGGAGAGTGTTCAGAGTGCTCGGATCAAAGTCCGATCGACAGCCGAGATCACGCCGCTACCTTAGTCCCCTTCCCTCCTTCGGCAACCAGGCCAGGCTCTTTGCATGCAGACTCTGGATGTACAGTCGATCGGCCGTTTCGGTTACCCCCGTAGTCTCTGGATACGTGCCGCTCGGGTCCTGCAGGTCCGCAACGATCGTGCCCGATTCGTCGAATGCGATCACGTGCCCGTAATCGGGCGGCACCGGCCAGAGGGACTTGGGCAGCCGCATGATCACTTTGCGCAGAAACGGCCGCCCGGACAGCTTGTCGACCGCCGCACCCCGTGGCTTGGCGAAGCCGAGCCAGATGCGCCCCTCACTGCCGCGCGTCAGATTGTCAGGATATCCGGGCAGGTTCGACAGCAGGATGCTCGCCTGCGGCGTACCGTCAATCGCTGCTTTCGCGCTTAGATCGTTCGCGGCGGGGTCGACGCTCCACACTCGGTATTCGCATGTCTCGACGACAAAGAGCCGGCTTTCATCCGCGGACAGCGCGACCCCGTTTGCGAAACACAGGTCGCGCATCACCGTGCGCGTGCGGTGAGTCGCAGGATCGTACTCCAGCAAGCGTCCGGTGGCAGAGTGCTCGATGATGTCCTGCACGCCCGCGTCGAAGGTGCCGCCCCACGCCTTCGCGCCGAAACGGCGCGAGGAATCCGTAAAGTAAATCCGGCCACTCTTTGTCACCGCCACGGCATTGGCGTAACGAATGGGATCGCCGGTGATACTGTCGGTGAGCAGCTCATGCGTCCCGTCGGGACCTATCGCGAGCAGTCCGCGCATCGCATCGGCCGCGATCAGGCGCCCGTGTGCGTCGAAGTCAATGCCGAGAACGCGACCTCCGGTGTCTGCCCATCTCTCGAATCCAGTGCCATCCGGATTCAGGCGCACGATGGCGCCGGAGGCGACCGCTGCATACAGTTTCCCGTCGAGACCGAACGCTATGCTCTCCGGTCCATCTTCGTCGCCGATGAGCAGATGCCGCAGTTGCGCAAGTTTCGTATTGGGCGCATGCGGGCCCGCGTAACCCGGTGCCGGCGGCGCCTGCCACGCGACCGGCTCCACCGCCACCGGGGCGAGCGTGAACCAGGCGATCGCTGCGAAAACCAGAATCGCGATGACCGCAGCAGCTTTGCGTAGCATGAGCGAAGGTCAGGTCGACTTCAAACCTGATGTCGTCATTATCGGTAATGCAGAGGAAATCTTGCGGCGCCGTTGCCAGGAACTCGAATATTGCACCACTCGGGTATCGTACCAGCAGATGCGACTGAAATCGCGAATAGCAGGCGGGTGAGCAGGCCAATCATTTCAGATATTGCCGAACATCTGCTGCATGACAACCTCGATTTCTCCTCCGGGCCCGATGAGGTTCTCGCTGCATCCGGTTGTCAGACGGCGCCTGCAAAGTAGTCCAGCGCTGCTCGGAGCAGCATGAACCATACCGCGAGCGTCGCTGTCAGGTACAGGTAGAACCGCAAGATCACAAGATTGAATGTGCAGTGTACTGCGCTGTGCAGAGCGCGAAAGGACGCGAAAATCCATGCGGCCCCTACGTAAACTGCGTCCACCTCGTTTGCGGCATAGAGATATAGCGACAGGGCGTAGAAGATGACCGGAACCTCAAACAGGTTCTTCAGGTTATCGGATGGGTTCGAAACGGCCGGCGGCGATATTCGGGCGAGCTCGCCGGGCACGGCGAGATCTCTCAGGCTAACCTTGTTGTGCGCGATGAATCGAATTCGCCGGGCGTACATGTAAACCCAAACGATCAGCGTCAACAGCATCGTAGTGAAGAAGGGACCAAGAATTGCGGTTTGCGCCACGTCTCATTCGCCTGTTGCAACGACGATAAGCGACACTTTGTTGCCGTCTAACACCTGAATTCAGCCGAGCCGCGAAGCGGCTGGGACTTGTTTCTGATCAATCAACACTCCGACGAAGGGCACTACCCCTGAACGGACGAGGGAGCATATTCCTCGCTCGAAAGCGAGCCGCGCAGTTGCTCCCGAGTCAACCGCACCACGACAGGCGCCAGGACCAGCAAGGCGATCAGATTCGGAATCGCCATCAGTGCGTTGAGAATGTCCGCCAGTGTCCAGGCAGTGCTGAGCTGCGTCACCGCACCGAAGAACACGGCGACGGTCCAGAGCAACCGATAAGGCCGGATCGCCCAGCGCCCGACGAGAAATTGCCAGCAGCGCTCGCCATAGTAGGCCCAGCCGAAAATGGTCGTGAGCGCGAACACCGTCAGCGAAATCGCGACGACCTCGCTGCCGAGCCCCGGCAGCCCGCTGTCGAATGCGAGCTGCGTGAGCGGCGCCCCGTTCTCACCGCTGGTCCATGCCCCGGTGACGACGATGACGAGGCCGGTCATCGAGCAGACGATGATGGTGTCGATGAACGTGCCCATCATGCCGATCAGGCCGCTGCGCACCGGGCTCGCGCTCGAGCCGGCCGCCTGAGCGATGCCGGCGGTGCCGAGCCCCGCTTCGTTGGAGAAAATGCCGCGCGCCACG
The DNA here is from genome assembly GCA_050740235.1 of Gammaproteobacteria bacterium. GTDB lineage: Bacteria > Pseudomonadota > Gammaproteobacteria > Steroidobacterales > JACDCP01 > JACDCP01. Next base: position 12,472 of record JBOIDB010000015.1, on the reverse strand, counting down.
CCGTAGCGGATGGCCGCGATCATCGCCGCCCCCGCGAACCCGCCCGTGGCGGCGGTCGGAGTGAAGGCCTCGCTGACGATGGTGGCGAATGCCGCCGGAATTTCGGTCACGTGCGCCGCGAGCACGATGAGCGACACCAGCACATAGCCGACCGCCATGAACGGCACCAGCCAACTGGCCACCGCAGCGATGCGCCGGATGCCGCCGAGCACGACGATAGCCGTGAGGATCGTCAGCACGATACCCGTGACGATCGGCGTGACACCGAAAGACGACTCGAGCGCAGACGCGATACTGTTCGCCTGCACCATGTTGCCGATGCCGAAGCCGGCGATTCCGCCGAAAATCGCGAATGCAGTGCCGAGCCAGGCCCAGTGCTTGCCGAGGCCGTTGCGGATCGCATACATCGGCCCGCCTACCCAGTGGCCATCCTCATCACGCTCGCGGAAGTGCACGGCCAGCACGACCTCGGCGTACTTGGTCGCCATGCCGACAAACGCGGTCATCCACATCCAGAACACCGCGCCGGGTCCGCCGAGCGCGATGGCCGTGGCGACGCCGACGATGTTGCCGACGCCGATCGTGGCGGAGAGGCAGGTCATCAACGCCGAGTACGGACTGATGTCCCCGAGCGCTTCGTCCCGGGCGCGTCCGCGCCAGATCATTCTGAAGCCCGGGACGATGTTGCGGATCGGCATGAAGCCCAACCGCAGATTCAGGTACAGCCCGGTGCCCAGAATCAGCACGATCAAGGCAGGACCCCAGACTAAGGAGTCGATACTGTTGAGCAGGTCAGCCATGGACTACGCACCCGTTATCGCAGCTCCGCCGGAGTATAGGTGATTCGGCGCACCGCCTCGGCCCCTGTCTCGGCGGCATGATGCTCGGCAAAACCGAGTTCCGCGACCAGGTCGAATTCTCGGTGCGACCGTTCCGCGATGTGCTGCTCGGGTTGTTCTTCGTCGCGAGCATCACCATTGCGTCCCAGACATTGCTCCTCGTGGGCGTGCCGGCGATCATGGACTCTCAACGAGGCTCAGTAAGTTACTGATTGCAATATAGTTTCTGCTTACGGCCCAGTACACCACACGGCGCGCTGGCGGTGGATCGCTCGACGTCGGATAATCCCGCCGCTGCCGTATTTTTCATAGACCCGCGCCGTCGGAAGCCGGGGGGAAAATAATCTGGACATGATGCATCCAGTACCGACCGCGAGCGACCCGCTGCCCACTGAGGCGGTGCTGCGCGCACTGCTGGTGTGCGACCTGGTCGGCAGTACGCGCCTGACGGCCCGGCTCGGAGATGCGCGGGCCGCCGACATTTTCGCCAAGCACGACAACGCCGCGCGTTCCCTTCTCAAGTCCCACAACGGCATCGAGATCGACAAGACCGACGGCTTTCTGCTGTTGTTCGAGCGGCCCGTCAACGCCGTGCTGTTTGCGCTTGCTTACCACGAGGCTCTGAAAACGCTGTCGGATTCGGAAGGAATCGATCTGCAAACGCGTGTGGCCATCCATCTCGGCGAGGTGGTGCTGCGAGACAACGATCGCGAGCAGGTCGCCCGCGGCGCCAAACCGGTGGAGGTCGAAGGTTTGGCCAAGCCGACGGCGGCCCGCGTCATGGCGATCGCGCTCGGCCGTCAGACACTGTTGACGCGGGCTGCCTTCGACCTGGCCCGCCGCGCGCTGGTCGGCGGTGACCTGCAGGGCCGTGCCCTCAAGTGGCTGGCGCACGGCAGCTACCTGTTCAAGGGCGTGGATGAACCGCTCGAAGTCTTCGAAGTCGGCGCCGACGGGCTGGCACCGCTCACCGCGCCGGGCGGCGGCGAGAAGGCACAGCGCATCATCGGCGACGGCACGATCCCCGGCTGGCGACCCGCGCCGAGCCTCGAAGTCCCCCAGCGGCCGAACTGGTTGGTGGAGCGCAAGCTCGGCGAGGGCGGCTTCGGCGAAGTGTGGCTCGCGACGCATCAGAAGACTCGCGACAAGCGCGTGTTCAAGTTCTGCTACGACGCCAAGTCGCTGCACTCGCTGAAGCGCGAAACGACGCTGTTCAGGCTGCTCAAGGGCGAGCTCGGCGATCGCGACGACATTGCCCGGATCCTGGACTGGAACTTCGACGAGGCGCCCTACTTCATCGAGTCCGAATACACTGAAGGCGGAAGCTTCCTCGACTGGACCACGCAGAGGGGCGGGCTGCCGAGCGTTCCGCTGCAGACGCGGCTGGAGATCATCGCCCAGATCGCAGAATCGCTCGCCGCCGCGCACTCCGTCGGAGTGCTGCACAAGGATGTCAAGCCGGCGAACGTCCTGATCGCGCAAGACCGCGACGGCAAGCCTCGCGTGCTGCTGACCGATTTCGGCATCGGCCGGATTACCGACGCGGAACGGCTCAAGGCGGCCGGCATCACGAAGCTCGGCATGACCGAGATGGCCCCGGTTCTCGACAAGAGCTACGAGACCGGCGGCACGCGCCTGTACCTGGCGCCCGAGCTCGTTGAGGGCAAGGCGGCTACGGTCCAGGCAGATATCTACGCGCTCGGCGTGATGCTCTACCAGGTCATCGTCGGCGATTTTTCCCGGTCCCTGGCGCCCGGCTGGCAACGCGATGTCGACGACGAGCTGCTGCGCGAGGACATTGCCGCCGCGGTCGACGGCTCGGCATCGCGCCGCCTGGGCAACGCGAACCGGCTCGCCGAGCGGTTGCGTGCGCTGGAGCTGCGGACTGCCGAGCTGACCAGGAAACGCCGCGACGAGGAAGAGGCCCGGCAGGCGAAGTTCGCACTGCAGGCCGCGAAGCGCCGCCGCCGCGTCATGCTGGGCACGATCGCCGTGCTGGCAGTGTTCGGCGGCTCGATGTCCATCCTCGCCCAGCGGATCGCCAGCGAGCGTGATCGCGCGAACCGCGAGGCGGAGACGGCAACGCAGGTGGCGGCGTTTCTGACCGACATCTTCGAGGTATCCGATCCAAGCGAAGCACGCGGCAATACGATCACGGCCCGTGAGATCCTCGAGCGCGGCTCCGAACGTATCGGCGCCGAGCTGGCACGTCAGCCCGGAGTGCAGGCACGGCTGATGGATACGATCGGGACCGTCTACCAGGGCCTGGGTCTTTACGATCAGTCGGTGGAGCTCCTGCGCCGGGCGCTGGCGACGCGCGAGGGGTTGTTCGGCTCTGCGGACCTGTCGGTCGCCGAGAGCAAGGCTCACCTGGCGCGGGTCCTGTCATTGAAGGCCGACTACGACAGTGCGGAAACCCTGCATCGCGAGGCGCTCGACCTACGGCGAGCGCAGCTCGAACCGGATGACCCCGTCATCGCGGACAGCCTCGCCGGTCTCGCCGACACCTTATCCCGGATGGGCGACTACGAGGAGGCCGGCGAGCTGCTCACTGAGGCGCTCGCAATCCGCCGCGACAAGCTCGGTCCGCAACATCTGGATATCGCCCAGACGCTGGAGGACATGGGACTGAACCTGTATGACCAGGGCGATTACGATGCCGCGCTTCCGCTGCTGCGCGAGAGCCTGCAGATGCGCATCGGGCTGGTCGGCGATGCACCCGATCCGGATGTCGCGGAAGTGGTCAACAACCTCGCCCTCCTTCTGCACGCGCAGGGTGACTACGAGGCAGCCGAAACGCACTATCGCGAAGCGCTCGCGATGAAGAACGCGCTCTACGAGGGAGAGCATCCGGAGATCGCCACCGGCCTCAACAACCTGGCGTTCGTGCTGCACGACAACGGTAAGTACGAGGCGGCCGAGGCGGCGTATCGCGAAGTCATAGAGATGCAGGAGGAACTGCTCGGCGCCGAGCATCCCGATGTCGCGCTGGCCCTGAACAACCTTTCCTTCCTGCTTTGGGACAAGGGCAAGTCCGAGGCTGCGATTGCGATGTCGCGGCGATCGCTCGACATGTACAGACGCACGGTCGGGGAGTCGCATCCGATGGTTGCCCGGGGGTTGAGCAATTTGGGCGGATTCCTGCTCCAGAACGGTGATGATGAGGCCGCCGAGCCGCTGCTGCGTGAGGGGCTCCTGATGCGCCTCGAGCTTCTCGGCGCGACACATCCGGATGTGGCCAAGAGCCAAACGGTGCTCGCCGAGCTGCTGGTCAACGCGCACCAGTACCAGGAAGCACTCGAGCTGTCCGAACAAGCCATCGCGAACTTTTCGGCGTCCCTGTCACCGGGGCACTGGCGCACGGCCATCGCGAGCGGCATCAAGGGAGCCTCCCTGGCCGGGCTCGGTCGATACGACACCGCCGAGCCGTTGCTGCTCTCGTGCTACTCGACCGTTGCCGCCGACAAAAGGATCAGGACGCCTTATCAGGTGACGGCCCTGAATCACCTGATCGAGTTGTATAAAGCATGGGGACGCCCCAACGATGCTCAAATATATATCGCGGCGCTCGAGAAACTTCGCAGCAAGCAGATGCCGCATTGACTTTCGCGCATTCCGGACCGAAGATCGCACCCAGAACTATCCACCTATTATAAGAAGAATCAACATGTGGGAATCATTAACGCATGCCAGGAGGCGCATTGCGCGCACTTCCTGCAGAGGACTGCGCCTGCCGCTTTCGCTGATCGGCGCGTTCTCCGTTCTGGCTCCGGCGTCGAGCCTCGCACAGCCTGGCACGGTCTGGTCCGGCAATTCCTCGAACAACAGGATCTATACCGTCGACTTCGATACCGGCACGACGACCGTCGTGAACACCGACGCGAACATTCGCAAGGGCATCGACGCGCTCGCATTGATCGACCGGGGATCCGAGCGCTTCGACCTGATCGTGGGCGATCCGAGCGCAGGAGAGCTGGTGATCTATGCCGGCGCGCAGGGCGTGGCGGATGTGATCATCGACCAGTCCAGTGCGCCCGGCACGTTTCGGCCGAGCGGGATTTCGCTGGATGCCGGCAACAATCTGCTGTTCCTCAGCACGCCGACCGGCGCTTCCGGCGACAACCGCGTCTGGGCGCTGCTGCGGGACACGTCCTGTCCGGATCCGGCGCGCCCCGAGTGTCTGGCCGGGGGATTTCGCCTGCCGCTCGGCTCGATCGACAGCGACGTGCGGGTCGGCGGCCAGCCGGTCGCCTTCGGTGACAGCATTCTCGTGCCGAGCACCGGCGGTGGCCTGAACGCGGGGGACTTCCTGGTCGTGTCCTCGCAGCCGGGCGCGGTACTCCGCTACCGTGCTGCGGATCTTCTCGCTTTTCTGAATGCCTTGCCTGCTGCCACGCCGCCCGAGATCACTGCGGACATTTTCATTCCGCCCGGCGCACTGCCGGCCGGTGCCGCACTCGGCGGCATCGAATTCGGCCCCGACGGCAATCTATTGCTCACGACGACGTCGGGCGACATCCTCAGGTACGATCGCGATGGCGACCGCCTGCTGCCGAACTTCGCCGACGCACTCGGGAACGGACAGTTCAATCTGGCCGTCGGCGTTCAGGGAGCCTCGAACAAGGCGTTCGTGGCGTTTCGCAATGGAGGCCTGGTGCTCCGCTTCGGGATCAACGCAGACGGGACGGGAACTCTCGAGACCACGGTGACCAGCGGTGTCCAGTTCCCCGTCGACGTCGTGACGAGCACTTCGAACACCGTGATCAGCCCGGCGGGCGCCTTCCAGACCGTCGCAGCCACGCCCGTGCTGGAGAGCCTGATCGATCGAGTGCTGGACGCCGGAGTGACAAGCGTGTCGGTCCTGACATTTCCCGACCCGCGCGTCGCCGACGGCGTGTTCGTTCCGGGATCGTTCTCGCTGGACAGCATCGATTCCACGCTGCCGGCGATCACCGTAGAGGATTACACGCGGGCTTTCCCCGATCGTTTAGGCGTCGACACGTTCGTACTGGTGCAGGTCGACAAGACTTACGAAGTGTCCGGCATCGTGCAGTCTTTCGGCAACGAGGATCTGGTGACGGGTACCGCCGCGAGCTGCACCGAGCCGGACCCCACCTCGCAACCGCAGATGTTCTGGCATCCCTCGCCCGGAGAGACCTCCGCGGCACTCGATTTTCCGGAAAAGGGCAGTTTCTCCAACATCACGTTTGGCTGCGGCAGCTCGCGCGGTATGGGCCGCGATACATCCGAGTTCCTGTTGAACACACGCGACACGCGTGCGCCCGTCGACATCGCGGCTTTTCAGCTGACCAATCTGGGAACCGTCCTGCAACAGGACGGCGGCTGCATGTCCGCAAGGGTCTCGAGATCGCTGAGCAGGGCGTACGACCGCGCCGAACGGAATTTCAGTCGCGGCCAATTCGGGCGGGCGCAGAGCGATCTGGCGAGCTTCGAGACGATCGTGGACACCGAGGCCGATGCTTTCACGGGCTGCACGACGAACGTCGCCGGGGACCTCAGGTCGCGCGCCCTGGCGATCACGTTCCAGATTCAACGGCATCTGATCTTCAGCCCCTGAACGCAGGCCGGTGCAGCGGCCCATGAGACGCGCCTGAGTCCGTTCCGCCGCTACGGGCCCGCCCGCGCCGGCTGCTACGGACGCCGGCCGCGGCGTCCGGCCCGGCCCGCCCCTCGGCGGGTGCGAAAATCAGCGCCGAATTGGGTAAGTTAAGCTCGGGCCAGGAACTGGAACCACAGGCATGGCCGGCTCGATTTTCGAGGAACTCAAGCGCCGCCGCGTGATCCGGGTGGCCGCCATTTACCTGATCGCTTCCTGGGTGATCGCCCAGGTTGCGGACGTGATGTTCCCCGCGCTGAATTTGCCGCGCTGGACCATCACGCTGGTGGCGGCACTGCTGGTGCTCGGCTTTCCGATCGTGATGGTCCTCGCCTGGGCGTTCGACGTACGCCCCGGCGGAGTCGTCCGCACCGAGGAGGTGCCCGGCGTCGGCCGACGCGGCCAGACGCGGGCGATGATCGGCTTCGGCTTGCTGCTCGCCGCCGGAACCGCCGTCGTTTTCCTGCTGCTCAATCCCGGCCGCTCCTTCCTGCTGAATCTCGCGATCGCCGTAGGCATCCTGCTCGTCGCCAGCACGGCGCTGCTGTTCTTCCTGCTCTATCCGCGCCGCGGTTCCGGCCCGGCCGAGACCGATCCGAGCGAAGTCGCAGGGAAGATCGCGCCCGGCGCCGCGCCGGCCGGCCGCTCGATCGTCGTGCTGCCGTTCCTGAACGTCAGCGCCAGTCCGGACAACGAGTACTTCGGCGACGGGATCGCGGAGGAGCTGATCAACGTGCTGACCCGTATCGACGGCCTGAAGGTCGCGGCGCGGACCTCGTCGCGCCACTACAAGGGCCGCAACGAGAAGGTACAGACCATTGCGGCGGAGCTCGGTGTCGACACAGTGCTCGAAGGCAGCGTCCGCCGGGTGGAGAACCGCGTGCGCGTAACGGCCACGCTCGTCAACGCCTCCGATGGCTATCACCTGTGGTCTGAGAGCTACGACCGGGAGCTGGACGATATCCTGGCGGTCCAGGATGACATCGCGCGATCCATCGCCCGGGCGCTGCAGGTGACGATTCGGACGGACGGCGAATCGAGCTCGGCGCCGACCTCGAATCCCGATGCCTACCAAGCCTACCTGCGTGCCAGCTACCTGTGGAAGCGGCGCGAGACCGGGGCGATTCGTCTGGCAATCCAGGGTTTCGAAGAAACGGTGCGGCTCGACGGCGGTTTCGCGCGGGCATACGCAAACCTCGGTGCCGCCTACCACAAGCTGCCGTTATACGACGCCGATGCCGACGCGGCCGAATCGCAGCGGCGCGCGGAGGCAGCTGCCCGAAGGGCACTCGAGCTCGACCCCGGGCTCGCGGAAGCGCACGCCACGCTGGGATCGATCCTCGCCGATCGGCACGAATTCGTCGAGGCCGAAGCCATTTTCCGGCGCGCCGTCGATACAGACCCGAAGGATCCGGCCGGCCACCACTGGTACGCCAATTTCCTGCTGACGAGCGGGCGCAGCACCCGGGCGCTCGAGGAAGTGCGCCGCGCCGGCGCGTTGGATCCACTGAATGCCGCGGTCGAAGGGACGCTCGGCAGCATCTGTTTTGCGCTCGGCAACAATGCCGAGGCGCTCGACCACTACCGCAATGCCGAGCGGCTGGGATGGGGCACCGCGGCTCAGGCGCTGCGCGGCGCCGTGTACCTGCATAGCGGCGATCGTGCACAGGCGGAGCCGTGCCTGCGCGCCGGACGACTTTCGAATGAGTCGATACCGTCGGCCATCGTAGAGGCGCTCGTTCGAGAAACTCGCCCGGCCGAACGGATCCTCGCGAGCCTCCGGCGCGACGAGATCAGCGCGGCTGCGGCATTTCGCCTGTGCAGCATGTGCGGTGCGGAAGAGATCTTCGACCTCGGCGTCGACCTGCATGGCGTACCAAGCGAAGCGATGATGCCGCTGTGGTATCCGCCGGCCGCGCCAATCCGGCGGCATCGCCGGTTCGCCGCGCTGTCTGGCGCACTCGGTCTCCCGGCGCTATGGCGTGCGCACGGCTGGCCCGACGCCTGCCGTCCGGACGGCGACGGATTCGTATGCAGCTGAAAAGCCCGCGTCGTATTGGCGTCATACCTGACTGCCGATCGCGGGATAACGGAGCTATCGCGCACCGGCAATCGCCGCCTGCGCCTCGCACTCGCTTCTCTCCGCCGGCTTCTCGCGTTCCTGCTTCATCGCCCGCGCATACCACTCGAGCTCGGTCATGAACGTGTCGGCACGCTTGTCGAAGGCAGGGTTATTCGGCGTGCCGTCTTCGCCGAATGCTGCCTGAATCTTCGGCACGGGAAAGATCGAAGGGATACTGCTCATTCCCAGTTCCGCCAGCATGCAGCGCAGCGTCATGGCGGCGCGTACTCCACCGAAGGGGCCCGCCGAATAACAGACGATCGCGGATAGCTTCCAGAAGTATTCCTCCAGGAAGTGATCGAGAAGGTTACTCAGTGCCGGCGGGACCGTGTGGTTGTACTCACCGGAGACCACGATGTAAGCATCGGCAGGAACGATGAGTCGCGCCATTCGCTGAAGGACTTCTGGTGCATTTTCCGGCGTGTACTCCTTGTACATTTTGTCGAGTAAGGGCAACGTAAAGTCGACAGGGTCGATCAAACTGACATCGTGGCCGCGCGCTCTGCAGGTATTCACGAAGAATCGCGCTGCGCGGATGCCCTGCCGTTCAGTGCGCACGGAACCGTAGAAGATCACCAGCTTCAGTTTCATATTGAACCGCTCGTCGTGACTACTCGCGCCGCGCCGTGATCGTCTCTCCGTTTGCGGTTCTATGCTTCAGATAGCGGTCTCCCCAATCCGCAAGCGGACCCATCGCCACATTGAGTGAAGCCCCCAGCTTCGTGACGGAGTACTCGACACGCGGCGGCACCTGGTGAAATACGAAGCGGTCGACGAGCCCGTCCGCCTCCATCTCGCGTAGCTGCTGAATCAGCATCTTCTCGCTGATATCAGGGAGCAGTCGCTTCAGCTCGCCGAAACGGCGCGCCTGTGTGTGCAGTTCCCAAAGGATCACCGCTTTCCACTTCCCGCCAATGACCTCGAAGGCCGGACCGATGCCGCAGGCGTGAGGTCTTTTCTTTGCCATGATGTATACCAATACTTACCGCTTGGTAGGTACCAAACTTTATAGTAGGTACTTGACGTTACGCAAGTGTAGTTCATAAGCTGCTCCATCGAAAACTACTGCGGGAGAAGGCATGAACGAAGTCACTGTCCTGGGATTAGGGTCGATGGGGTCGGCCCTTGCCCGACTGTTCCTCGATAAGGGCCGGCGGGTCACGGTTTGGAACCGAAGCCCGGAAAAAGCAGAGAATCTGCTGAAGAAAGGTGCGGTGCTTGCGAAGACACCCGCGGCGGCCGTTCGCGCGAGTACGCTCGTGGTGATGTGCGTCTACGATTACGAGGCTGCACGTGCAATTCTCGGCGCGCCGGGCGTTGCCGGAGCAATGAAGGGTCGCGTCCTCGTACAACTGAGCACCGGAAGCCCTGACGACGCTCTAAAGGCGATGGCATGGTCGACCCGGCACGGCGCACATTATCTGGATGGCGCAATTCAAGCTGCGCCAGGTCAGATGGGCACACCCGACACTCCGCTTCTGCTGTCCGGTGACCGAGCCGCCTACCGGACCGTTGAAGGGCTGCTGAAGGACCTGGCGGGCAATATCGTTTACCTCGGCGATCAAATCGAAGCCGCGGCCACCATGGACCTGGCTACGCTTTCGTACGTGTACGGCGCATATTTAGGCTTCCTGCACGGGGCCCGGATTGCGGAGTCTGCAGGTCTCGACGTGTCGCAGTACGGCAAGATCGTCAACGACATCTCCCCGAGCTTTGGCGCGTTTTTCCAGCACGAAGGCTCGGTCATTCAATCCGGCGACTTCACCGTCACGGAAAGCCCGCTTCGCATTTCCATCGAGGCGACGAGGCGCATATTGCAGTCGTCCGAAGACGCAGGGCTCAATACCGAGTTTCCCGCGTTGGTCGCCGGTTTGCTCGAACGCGCCGACGCAGCGGGGCTGGGCAATCAGGAGTTGGCATCCTTGATAAAGGTGCTACGTGATGCGCCACGGCTCACTTCCATTGCGGCCGCGCGGGCGTGAATGGTCTGCTAGCGCCCCTGGCTTCGCAGGCATCTTGACAGCACAAATAATGAGCATCATGATGCCTACATGCGCACGACCGTTACGCTGGACCCGGACGTGGCCGCCAGGCTCAAGGAGCTGGCGCACCGAAGGCGCGCGTCGTTTAAAGAGACGCTCAATGAGGTCATCCGCAAGGGGCTGAGCTCGCAGGCGAACACCCGCGAGTCGGCGGAGCGGTACGTCGTCGAGCCCCACGCCGGCGGCTTCCGCCCCGGGATCGATCCCGCCAAGCTCAACCAGCTCGTCGATGAGCTGGAGGTCGGCGATTTCGTCGCCGAGTCACGTCCATCGGAATGATCGTTCCCGACGTCAATCTCCTGATCTACGCCTACAACCGCGATGCGCCGCATCATGCCGAGGCCAGGGCGTGGTGGGAAGATCTTCTGAGTTCCGACGAGCCGGTGGGCCTGACGTGGGCCACGACGCTCGGCTACATCCGCCTCATGACACACCGCGCGGTGCTGATAACACCACTTCCGACGGAACGCGCGATCACCCACGTGCGGTCCTGGCACATGCGGCCGAACGTCAGCGTCCTCGAGCCGGGGCCTCGGCACCTCGACCTGCTCGGCCGCATGCTGGATGCGATTGGAACGGCAGGCAGGCTCACGACCGATGCTCATCTGGCCGCGCTCGCAATCGAGCACCAGTGCGAGCTTTGCTCCAACGACGCCGACTTCGCCCGGTTTCCGGGATTACGGTGGCGCAACCCGCTCGCGACGGATTGAAGGAGTGGCGGTAAACTGCCGCCCGTACGAAGCGCGCGCCGGTCAGCGATTCTTGAATCGTGCTTCGCGCTTATTCAGAAAAGCATCCGTCCCCTCGCGCGTATCCTCACTCGCGAAGCTCGCCTGAAACGCTCGACGTTCGATACGCAGCCCTTCCCGCAGCGGTACTTCGAAAGCAGCATTCACGCACTCTTTCGCCGCCATCACGGCCGGCCGCGAGAAGGCCGCAATCGCCTGAGCGGTCTTCACCGCTTCATCGACCAGATCGGCGAGCGGCACGACGCGGCTGACGAGGCCCGCGCGCTCTGCTTCCTCAGCGCCCATGAAGCGGGCGGTCAGAATCATTTCCATCGCCTTCGACTTACCGATCGCGCGCGTGAGGCGCTGCGTGCCGCCGGCGCCAGGCAGCGTGCCGAGGCGGATTTCCGGCTGGCCGAACTTCGCATTATCAGCGGCGATGATGATGTCGCAGGCCATGGCGACTTCACATCCGCCTCCCAGCGCGACGCCGGCTACGGCGGCGATGATCGGCTTGCGCAGTGTGTTGACGCGGTTCCAGCCGCTGCCTTTCAGGAATGGGTAATCAGAGAGAAACAGCTCGGTGGCGGTTTTGCCCTGCATGTCGCTGATGTCGGCGCCGGCCGCGAAGGCCTTTTCGTTGCCAGTGAGGACGATTGCGCCGATGTCGTCGTCCTGATCCAATTCATCGAGAGCGGCGCCGAGCTCGGCCATGAGAGCGTTGGAGAGCGCGTTCATGGCTTTGGGGCGGTTCAGGGTGATGAGGCCGACGGCGTCGCGGCGTTCGACGAGGATGTGGGCGTACGTCATATGTGCCGTATCCTTTATGATGCTCGATGCGATGCATCGATATTGTTCAGAACTGGATCCCGGCTTTCGCCGGGACGACGAAGTCGTAGGCTTTCGCCGGGACGACGAGTCATTGTTTTACTGGGTCCAGGCTTTCGCCGGGAAGACGAAAGTGGTTACTCACTCCGACCACGTTTTTCGCGGACTTTGTAGAGTGGTTCGAATTTGCCGGCGTCGATGCGCTTGCGGTCTGGCTCGACTTCGGTAAGCGGCTCGGCCGGCTTCAGGCTGGCCCGCGCGCGCTCAGCAAGCGCCTGGTAGAACGCGGTGCCGCG
>JBOIDB010000014.1:0-4461 GCA_050740235.1 Gammaproteobacteria bacterium | reverse complement strand
TCGAACCAGGGCTCCGGCGCCAGGACGAGAACCTTCATGGCGCGCCGTCCTTCCCGACGCGCATCGCCGCCGGGAAGCGCAATGCAAGCTGATTGCGCAGAAACCGGAACGGGTTCTCGAGTTGGCCGTAGGGACGCCAATGTATCGAATGGTCGCGCAGGACGCGCTTGAGATCTTCCGCCGGCCGGCTGCCCGACAGCCTTGCCTCGAGCGTGCACCCGAAGCTGCCGACGCGACGTTCCTCGCCACGCAGCGGCAACGGATCCGTGCCGGGTAGTATGCGCATGCCTTTTCTCCTTCCTTGCTGGAGTTGCGCCGGGTCCATCCAAAAGCTCGGCCGGCCCGATATGTCGCCGAGCATCAGGTCGCGGGCGAACCCGCTCGCAATCAGCTCGCGTACCAGTCTGCCGCGCTGCCCGAGCCATTTGCCGACTGCCCAGGGCAGCACGGTGACGGCCCCCGCCTCCAGAGCGACCTCGATCGTTTCCTCCGCCGGCAAACCGTCGCGTACCCTGGCGCCACTCGCCAGAGTGAGGATCTCGAGCCCTTCACGGGACACCACCTGGCGCCCGGCGATCAGCAGTAGCTCCGATCGCCGCGTGTTTTGCGCCCGTACACATAACGGGTCGCCGGCATCGTGCAGAAATCGCCATGTGCCTGCACTGCGATCCTTCGCAGCCCATTCACACAACTCCGCGAAACGGTTTTCGCGGGCGGTTTCTGCAAGCATCAGTATACCCGCCCGACCAGCTCCCGGCGCCCCGCCGAGCGTCGCAAAATGACGACATGCGGAGTCGAGCAGAACCGACAGGTCGAAGCACCCATATAGATGCACGTGACCATCGACGGGCGTCCTGCCTGAGCGCGCTGGTTCCATAGTTAACGCATGTTAGCGCAGGCCGGGATGAGCGCAGCCTATGCCGGCCTACGAACGCGCACGGCGCATATGGTATCGTTCGCGTGTTGCAATGCCCCATGGCACAAGGATGAGGTGATGATGAGAACGACCGCTTCGAACCGATGCACCGCCGCCCTGCTGCCTGTTCTGGCTCTGACCGCTTCGCTGCCTGCCTTCGCACAGGACGAAGCCGCGGCCGGCAAGGCGGAAACGGACTACCTGGTACAGCCGGGCGATGTCCTCAACATCTCCGTATGGAACGAGCCCGAGCTGCAAAGGGAAGTCCTCGTCCGGCCGGACGGTGCAATCTCGTTTCCGCTGACCGAGGGTGACATCGAGGCGGCCGGACACACTGTCGAGGATTTGCGACAGGAGGTCACGAAACGCCTGTCGCGCTACATCCCGGAGCTGGTCGTCACCGTGTCGGTCACCCAGATCCTCGGCAACAAGGTGTACGTCATCGGCCAGGTCAACAACCCGGGCGTATTCGTCATGAACCCCCGGGTGGACGTCATGCAGGCGCTCGCCATGGCCGGCGGCGGCACGGCTTTTGCAGCAATGAACGACATTCGGGTCCTGCGACGCACGCCGGATGGCGAGCAGCGTGCATATCGTTTCGAGTATGGCGACGTGAGCCGGGGCGCCAGTCTGGATCAGAACATCATGCTGCGGAGCGGCGACGTCGTCGTCGTGCCCTGAGGATCTGCCATGCGCATTCAGCCGACCACTCGCAGCCGATTCACGTATCTGACCCTGCTGGTCTTGCCGGCCGCGATTACGGCGCCGATGATCGCGGGAGCCGCCGACGGCTATGTGCTGCCGTACGCGAGCGTCGAGTCCAAGTACAACGACAACTGGCGGCTTCAGCCCGATGACGGCGGCGAGCAGATCAGCGCGCTCGGCACCTTCATCGACCTGAGTGCGCAACTCGGGGCTCGCACCCAGCGCAGCGACATCAGCATCACGCCGCGGCTGCGCTCGAGCTTTTTCACCGACTCGGAGGACGACGACCGGCTCGGCACCGACGACCGCTTTCTCGATTTCAACGCATTTCGCGACACCGAGAAAGCGCGCTACGCCATTGCGGGCGGATACTCCCAGGAGTCGGTGCTGACCAGCGAGCTGGACGGCGTGGACTTCGACGATCCCGCCGAGGATCCGGGCGGCACGGGCGACCTCAACGTCGATAACGAGCGCGAGCGCATCTTCGCCAGGCCATCCTGGACTTACGATTTCTCCGAGCAGACGCAGTTCGGGCTCGCCTATCAGTTCGCGGATGTCAGCTACGACAACCAGCTCGAGAACCGCCAGGTCGATTACACGGATCACACGCTCGAGGCGAGCCTGGCTCGCGATTTGACCGAGCGGACGCTGCTGACCACGCGCGTGTTCGGCGGCCGCTTCGAGGCGGATCAGAACGACAACCAGACGGACAGCCTCGGAATCACCTTCGAATTCAGCCGCCGCCTTACGGAACGCGTGACCGGCCTGCTGCTCGCCGGGGCCGAGCGCGTCGAGGCGGACTTCGACGATCCTGTCACCGGTCTGCCCATGGAAACCTCGGACACGAACGCCCTGTTCGGCGCCGGGCTCAGGAGTGACCTGTCGGAAACGACCAGCTGGCTCGTGGACGTGACCCGCAGCGTGAATCCGAACGGCACCGGCTTCGTGGTCCAGCGCGATGAATTCCGCCTGGGTGTCGACCACGCGTTCGGGCCGCGCCTCTCGGGCAGCCTGGGCGCGCGGGCGTTCCGCCAGGAGGCGGTCGACGAGAATGTGCGGTTCAACGACCGCGACTACGCGCGGCTCCAGGGCGAGCTGCGCTGGGCGCTCACGGAGACCTGGTCCCTGTTCGGCGCCTACCAGTACACGTGGCAGGACCGGGAAGGTGTGATCAATCCCCTGACCGGCATGCTGGCCAGTGAAGGATCGGCCTCCGCGAATGCCGTGATCGTAGGTATCGCGTATCAGGGACGCCTGCGCCCCGGACCCGTGACGATGCGATAATCGGGTGGTTCGAAGGAGCGGCGCCGGATAGTGTGACCGGCATCACGGCCCGCCGGGCCGCCGCCGCCCATGATCGTGAATATTCAGGAGCACGCATCCGGCGGATTCGTATCAGATCGAGAAACAAGGCCGACGCGAAGCGCGAGACTGGCAACTACAATGGAACAAGACGCAAGCACCCTGAATGACTACCTGACGACCTTCCGCAGACGCAAGGGGCTCCTGATCGCCGTTGCGTTCTTCGTGATGCTGGCCTTCATCGCGGTGACCTACAGCCTGCCGGCGGTATACCGATCGACCGGCACGATCCTCATCGAGCAGCAGGATATCCCGGAAGAGCTGATTCCTTCGACGGTCAGCACGTATGCGAACGAGCGCATCCAGATCGTGGGCCAGCGCGTCATGTCGCAGGAAAACCTTGCCCCGATCATCGAACGCTACGATCTCTACGCCGAAGAGCGCCAGACGATCTCGATGAACGCGGCCGTGGAATTATTTCGCGCCAATACGCTCGTCGAGCCGGTGAGCGCCGAAATCACCGATGCGCGCGGCAACACATCGCTGTCGACGATCGCCTTTACCCTCTCGTTCGACCATAAATCTCCGGAAACCGCCCAGAAAATCGCCAACGAGCTGGCGCAGCTGTACCTGGCCGAGAATGCGGAGAGCCGCACCGAAGCCGCCTCGCAGACGTCCACGTTCCTTTCCGAACGGGCCGAGCAGCTCGAGGCGGAGCTGTCCGACATCGAAGCGCGCATGGCGGTGTTCAAGGGGGAACACAGCGACGCGCTGCCGAGCGTCATGGATCTGAACCGCGATCGGCTGACCAATACCGAGCTGGCAATCATCGAGCTCGAAGGCCAGGTCCGCTCGCTGCGGGACCAGCGGAATCTGCTCCAGTCCGAGCTTGCGCTGATCAGTCCGTATGCCTCCGTGTACACGGAAGAAGGCCAGCCTGTGCTGACCGCGCAGCAGCGCCTCGTAGAGCTGCAGCGCGAGTACGTCACGATGGCGTCGAAATACGCGCCGGATCACCCGGATCTGGTCCGCGTACGGAAGGAAATCGAGCTGCTGTCCGGCGGTGAGGGCGCGTACGCGGATACCGCCATCATCGATGAGGAGCTCGCGCAGCGCCGTGCCGAGCTGCAGGCTGCCCAGCAGAGATACTCGGCGGACCATCCCGACGTAGTACGGCTCACGCGGGTGGTCGAAGAGCTCGAGGAGACCCGCACCCAGCTCGCCGAGTCGGGTACAGGCACGAGCCAGCCGCCCACCAATCCGGTCTACGTGCAGAAGCAGGGACAGTTGACGGCCGCGAGCAACGAGCTGGCTGCCGCGGAAGTCAGGTTGCAGGCTTTGCGCGCCGAAGTCGCAGAGTACGAAAGGAGACTCTCGGCCGCCCCCGAGGTCGAGCGCGAATACATCGCGCTTTCGCGCCGGTACAACAGCGCCGTGCAGCAGTTGGAAGAAGTACAGGCGAAAGGCAGGACCGCGGCGCTTGCCGCGTCGCTGGAAACGTCGGACAAGGGCGAGCGTTTTGCGCTGACCGAGCCGCC
>JBOIDB010000013.1:0-8920 GCA_050740235.1 Gammaproteobacteria bacterium | reverse complement strand
GTACAATAGCGCGCATCGGCCGCGCCGCCGGTACGCCGGCAGCGCAGCGCAAATGGAAGTGCCGTCAAATTTCGGCCGGAGCGCCATCGAAAGCGATCAGGGAAGCTTGAGCAATATCACTCCGCCTATCTCCCGCAGAACGGAGCGTGCACGGCGCTTTCTCGTGATCGGTGCGCCGAATCTAGAATGACTTTAGGGTATACGTCGTAAGCACTTGATTCATCTGGCATATGAGGTATAGTAGCCTTCCCAAACCGCCACTGGCGGTCAAAGGGGAACAACTTGACGGCGGGACAAGGTGCGTGATCTATGAAAAATGATATTCATGCCAGCCGATTCTCGCTCCAATCCAGCCTGACCCATCTGCCCCGCAAGACGAAGCGTCTGATCATGATCCTCGCGGATGCGATCATGATTCCCCTGGCGCTCTGGTCCGCTTTCTTCATCTATTCCGGCACGTTCACGCTGACCCGCGAGTTGCCGCTCTGGCTTTTCCCGGCGGCGCTGATACTGAGCGTGCCGATCTTCATTCGCTTAGGGCTCTATCGCGCCGTCGTGCGCTTCATGGGCGGGCGCGTCGTCGTCGCGGTGGCGAAAGGTGTGAGCATTTCCGTCGTGCTGCTCGCGCTGGTAGCGCTCGCAGGCGGTCTGCGCGCGCACACGCTGCAGATCCTGATCATCTACTGGGCATTCGCGCTGCTCTATGTGGGTGGCAGCCGATTCATCATGCGCGCGTATCTGCAGAAACAGCGCAACCCTGCCGACCGCGTGGCGATCTACGGCGCGGGCGAAGCCGGCGCACGTCTCGCAGCGTCCCTTGCCGGCGGACAGGAATTCCTGCCCGTGGCGTTCATCGACGACAACATGTCGTCCTGGGGCAGCGTCATCAATGGCATCGAGGTCTACGGGCCGAACGAGCTGCCGCGGCTGGTGGACGAGCTCGACGTTTCGCGCATCCTGCTCGCGTTGCCGAGAGTCTCGCGCCGCACTCGCCAGGAGATTCTCGCCCGCCTCGAGCCGCTCGCCGTGCACGTGCAGACGATGCCGAATTTCGCGGACCTGGTCTCCGGCAGGGCGCGTGTCGACGAGATTCGCGACGTGGACGTGGCCGACCTTCTCGGCCGAGACGCGGTGCCGCCGGATGAAACGCTGATGGACGCGTGCATTCACGGCAAGTCCGTGCTGGTCACGGGCGCAGGCGGCTCGATCGGCGCGGAGCTCTGCCGTCAGATCATCCAGCTCGGCCCCAAGCGGCTGTTGCTGTTCGAGCTCTCGGAGCTCGCGCTGTACACGATCGAAAAGGAGCTTCGCCTCATTGCGGCGCGCGAGAAGCTGCCCGTCGAAATGGTTCCGCTGCTCGGCTCGGCGCACCACAAGTACCGTGTGCGCGAGGTGATGATCAATTTCGAGGTCGATACCGTCTACCACGCGGCGGCCTACAAGCACGTGCCGGTCGTCGAGCACAACATGATCGAAGGCATCCACAACAATATCTTCGGCACGTGGCACACGGCGGAAGCAGCGATCGAGGCGAATGTGAAGACCTTCGTGCTGATCTCGACCGACAAGGCCGTCTGCCCGACCAACGTCATGGGTGCCACCAAGCGCTTTTCCGAGCTGGTGCTGCAAGGTCTCGACGAGCGGGGCTCCAGGACGCGCTTCTGCATGGTGCGCTTCGGCAACGTGCTCGCCAGCTCGGGATCGGTCGTGCCGCTGTTCCGCGAGCAGATCCGCCGCGGTGGCCCGGTGACGGTCACGCACCCGGCGATCATTCGCTACTTCATGACCATTCGCGAAGCGGCGCAGCTCGTCATCCAGGCCGGCTCGATGGGGCAGGGCGGCGACGTGTTCGTGCTCGACATGGGCAAGCCGGTGCGCATCGAGGATCTCGCGCGGCGCATGATCCACCTGATGGGTCTCGAGGTGCGCGACGAGAACAATCCGGACGGCGACATCGCGATCAAGTACACGGGGCTGCGGCCGGCGGAAAAGCTCTACGAGGAGCTGCTGATCGGCAACAACGTGATGGGCACCGAGCACCCGATGATCTGGCGGGCGCTCGAGGAATCTCTCGACTGGGGCAGCGTGCGCCAACTGCTCGAGCAGCTCCTGCAGGCGACCCGGCAGTTCGACTGCGAGGCGGCGCGCCGCGTCCTGCTCGAGGGCGTGGCCGGCTACGCGCCGACCGGCGGTGTCGAGGACCTGCTGTGGCAGCGGCGCGCGGTGGCCGTCGCCCGGAAGTCTTTGAAAACGGCGAGCGTGACCGAGATCAGCAGCCGCCGCGCGGGTCCCTCGCCTGTAACTTGAGCTTCGGCTCCTTTATCATCCTCGATTCGTGCACGGGGCCGGCTTCAGCCGGCCTTCACTATCATCTCGTATCGCCGCTGGCAGCAGGAAACTAACGCATGAGGGTGACGATTTTCGGCACGGGCTACGTGGGCCTGGTCAGCGGGACGTGTCTCGCGGAGACCGGCAACCATGTCGTGTGCGTCGACGTCGACGGCGGCAAGATCGAGCGCCTGAACCGCGGTGAGGTTCCGATCTACGAGCCCGGGCTCGAGGCGATGGTGCTACGCAATCGCGAGGCGGGCCGCCTGCGCTTCACGACCGAAGTCGCAGAGGGTGTGGCGCACGGGCTGTTCCAGATCATCGCGGTCGGCACGCCGCCCGACGACGACGGCTCGGCGGATCTCAAGTACGTGCTGGCCGTCGCGCGTTCCATCGGCGAGCACATGGAGGAGTACAAGATCGTCGTCGACAAGTCGACGGTCCCCGTCGGCACGGCGAACAGGGTGCGCGCGGAGATCGCCGCTGCGCTCGACAAGCGTAATGCCGGCCTCGAGTTCGACGTGGTGTCGAATCCGGAATTTCTCGCCGAAGGCAATGCCGTCGACGACTTCATGAGGCCCGACCGGATCATCATCGGCACGGACAATCCGCGCACGACGGAATTGCTCAAGACCCTCTACGAGCCTTACAACCGCAACCACGACCGCGTCATCGCCATGGACATCCCCTCGGCGGAGCTGACGAAATACGCCGCCAACGCGATGCTGGCGACCAAGATCAGCTTCATGAACGAGCTGGCGAACCTGGCCGAGCGCTGCGGCGCGGACATCGAGCACGTGCGCATCGGCATCGGCTCCGATCCGCGCATCGGCTACCAGTTCATCTACCCGGGCGCCGGCTACGGCGGCTCGTGCTTTCCGAAGGACGTGCAGGCGCTGGCGCGCTCGGCGTCGGCGCTGGGCTTCCGGACCGAGATCCTCGACGCCGTCGAGAGCGTCAACTTCCGTCAGAAGCGCGTGCTGTTCGAGAAGATCCGGCAATATTTCGATGGCCATCTCGACGGCAAGACTTTTGCCCTTTGGGGGCTCGCCTTCAAGCCGAATACCGACGACATGCGCGAGGCTTCGAGCCGCGTGCTCATGGAGGCGCTGTGGGAAGCGGGCGCGCGCGTTCGCGCTTACGACCCGGAGGCCATGAAGGAAACACGGCGCATCTATGGCGAGCGGCCCGACCTCGAGCTTTGCGAGCGTCCGGAGGACGCGCTGCAAGGTGCGCACGCGCTCGTCATCGTCACGGAGTGGCGCGAGTTCCGCAGCCCGGATTTCGCCACGATCCGGGAGCGGCTGATCGAGCCCGTCGTCTTCGACGGCCGCAATCTTTACGACCCGGCGCTCATCGGCCGCTTCGGCCTGAAGTACTACGCAATCGGCCGAGGGGCGTCAGTGAACGGGCAGGCAACACGAAGCAAGGTCGCATAAAATGTTAGTTCCGGTCATTCTCTCGGGCGGCGCGGGCACGCGACTGTGGCCGCTGTCGCGCGAGCTGTATCCGAAGCAGCTTCTGCCGCTGGTCGGCCCGCGCACGATGCTGCAGGACACGCTGCACCGGCTGGAAGGCGTCGAAGGCCTCGCCGCGCCGATCGTTGTCTGCAACGAGAATCATCGGTTTCTCGTCGCCGAGCAGCTTCGCAAGATCGGCATCGACGAAGCGCGCATCGTGCTCGAGCCCGCCGTGCGCAACACGGCGCCGGCCGTTGCCGTGGCCGCGCTGGTCGCGACCGCATCGGAGGGCGACGATCCGCTGCTGCTCGTGCTGCCGGCCGACCACGTGATCCGTGACGTCGCGGCCTTTCACGACGCGATCGGTGTCGCCGCGAGCGAGGCGCAGGCCGGTAAGCTGGTGACTTTCGGCGTCAAGCCGCGCGCGGCGGAGACCGGCTTCGGCTACATCAAGGCGCGGCTCGACGGCGCAGCCAGTGGAACCGTGGAGGAGTTCGTCGAGAAGCCGGACGCAGAGACCGCGCGGGGCTACCTCGAGTCCGGAAGCTACCTGTGGAACAGCGGCATGTTCCTGTTTGGCGCGTCCCGCTATCTCGAAGAGCTCGGGCAGTTCGCGCCGCACATGTTCGAAGGCTGCCGGCGCGCGGTCGCTGGCGCGAAAGAGGATCTCGATTTCCTGCGCCTGGAATCCGCCGCCTTCGAATCGGTTGAGGCGGACTCGATCGATTACGCGATCATGGAGAAGGCCGACAACGTGGTCGTCGTCGCGCTCGACGCCGGCTGGAGCGACGTCGGATCCTGGGATTCGCTGCACGAGGCCTCTGCGATGGACGCGCAGCGCAACGTCGTGGTCGGCGACGTGCTGGCCGAGGATTGCCGCAACTCCTATCTCCATTCGACCAGCCGGCTGGTGGCCGCGGTGGGCCTCGAAAATCATGTCGTGGTCGAGACGAAGGATGCGGTGATGGTCGCGCCGCGTGCTCGCGCGCAGGAGGTCAAAGCGCTCGTCGAGCGGCTCAAGCGGGACGAACGCTACGAAACGGCGCTGCACCGTCAGGTCTTCCGGCCGTGGGGCAGCTACGATAGCATCGACCGCGGCGAGCGCTTCCAGGTGAAACGCCTGATCGTCAACCCGGGCGCCGTGCTGTCGCTGCAGATGCACCACCATCGCGCCGAGCACTGGGTGGTGGTGGCGGGCACCGCGCGTGTGACGCGTAACGACGAGGTCTTCCTGCTCGAGGAGAACGAATCGACTTACATCCCGATCGGCACGACCCACCGCATCGAGAACCCCGGCAAGTTGCCGCTGCACATCATCGAAGTGCAGTCGGGCAGCTACTTCGGCGAGGACGATATCGTGCGCTTCGAGGACAACTACGGCCGCCAGGGCACGACGACGTAAAAATCGGAGTCAGACCGAGATTATTCTCTGCAAGGTTGCCGAAATGTTTCGTGATCCGATAATTTCGGTCTGACCCCGATTTTTTCCCGCAGGCCGTTGCCGGCAATTCCGGAAATCCCGGCCTGCGGACGCCGGATACGACAATAAGGTATCGACGACGAATGCTGGATTGCTTCAAGGCCTACGACGTTCGCGGGCGCGTGCCCGACGATCTCAATGAGGACCTCGCCTATCGCATCGGCCGCGCCTATGTGGACTACATCGCGCCGCGGCGCGTCGTCGTCGGCCGCGATATCCGGGAGACGAGCCCGGCACTGACGCGCGCACTGGCGAGCGGACTGCTCGACGGAGGCGCGAACGTCTTCGACATCGGCCTGTGTGGCACGGAAGAAGTCTACTTCGCCACCTTCCACGCGCGGATGGACGGCGGCATCATGATCACCGCGAGCCACAATCCACCCGACTACAACGGCATGAAGTTCGTGCGCGAGGCGGCTAAGCCGATCAGCGGCGACAGCGGGCTCAAGGAAATCGCAGCGCTTGCGGAGGAGAACAGCTTCGCGCCTCCCGGGCGTCGCGGCGAAATGGAGCTCCTCAATACCGCGGCCGACTATGTCGATCATCTTCTGTCCTATGCCGACGCGAAGGTCCTGCGTCCATTGAAGATCGTCGTCAATGCGGGCAACGGCGGCGCGGGCAAGGTCGTCGACCTGCTGGAGAAACGCCTGCCGTTCGAGTTCGTCAAGGTCCACCACGAGCCCGACAACAGCTTTCCGCATGGCGTGCCGAACCCCCTGCTGCCGGAGAACCGCCCGCCGACCATCGAGGCCATCCGCGAATCCGGCGCCGAACTCGGCGTCGCCTGGGACGGCGATTACGACCGTTGCTTCCTCTTCGACGAGACGGGGGCGTTCGTCGAGGGCTATTACATCGTGGGGCTGCTGGCGAGCACCTTGCTCGAGGGTGCGCCGGGCGCGCGGATCGTGCACGACCCCAGGCTCACCTGGAACACGATCGACATGGTGAAAACCGCCGGCGGCGTGCCGGTGCAGAGCAAGACCGGGCACGCGTTCATCAAGGAGCGCATGCGCAGCGAGGACGCCATCTACGGCGGCGAGATGAGCGCGCACCACTACTTCCGCAAGTTCGCCTACTGCGACAGCGGCATGATTCCGTGGCTGCTGATCACGCGCATCATGAGCGAGACGGGCAAGCCGCTCTCGGCGCTGGTCGCGGAACGCATCGCGAGATTTCCCGCCAGCGGCGAGATCAACCGGAAGCTTGCCGATCCGCCGGCCGCGCTCGAGGCGGTGCGCGCGAAATATTCCGACGACGTCCTGAAAACGGACTTCACCGACGGCCTGAGCATGGAGTTCGAGAGCTGGCGTTTCAATCTGCGCGCCTCGAATACCGAGCCGGTCGTGCGCCTTAACGTCGAAAGCCGCGGCGACGTGGCGCTCATGCA
Organism: Gammaproteobacteria bacterium; assembly: GCA_050740235.1. GTDB lineage: Bacteria > Pseudomonadota > Gammaproteobacteria > Steroidobacterales > JACDCP01 > JACDCP01. Next base: position 2,265 of record JBOIDB010000013.1, on the reverse strand, counting down.
GAAAAAAACGCAGGAAATATTGAGCCTCCTCGACGCGATGTGACGACTGTCATAATCCGGGCATATTGGCGGATTACGGCATAAGACGCTAAACTATTGGAGCGGTATTCTGCGGCGATGCCGAAGTTCGATGTCGCAAGAGAGCAGATCGCCTATCTCAGGTTCTGGTTGGGCGTCATGGTCGCCGCCGACGTCGGCTTGATGGGCTGGTTGTTGACCGGTTCCGGATCGGCTTCCTCTTTTAGAATCTCTGTCGCCGGAATCGCGGTCGTGCTCATCGCCTGTGCGGCCTTTCGCGCGGATCGCAGGATGGTTGGCCGTATTCGCGATCTGGAGGATTTGTAGGTGGAAATCTTCATCACGATTCTGCTGATATTTGTCGTACTTGTTTTCGTGTATTTGGCGCTTACCGCCGATCGCCGTATCAGATAGCGCTAGGATCTGCAACGTAGAAGAAATAGTTGTCACGTTGTTGATGCTTGGTGTTGCGCTCGCTTTTGTTTATATAGCTTTGGATGCCGGTCGCGGCGAGAAATAGCGAGGCTCAACCTGGCGGCGCCCGATCAGGCACAAGAAGAATGCGCACCGATCGTGGATAAGGCTGAAAGCCGCAACCAGAACCTGAACGACCGCCTCGCAGGTCTCCTTTCCCGTTGCGCACACGGTGACATGGCGGCTTTCCGCGCCCTGCACGACGCAGCTTCCCCGCAACTGTTCGCCTCCCTGCTGCGTATATTGAAGCGGAGGGACCTGGCCGAAGATGCCTTGCAGGACGTCCTGATCAGCGTCTGGCGGCACGCGGACAGTTATCGGCCGGACAAGGGTCAGCCGATGACCTGGATGACCGGCATCGCCCGCAATCGCGCGCTGGACATCATCCGCCGGCAGAACCGTGTGCGGGATTTCGAGCAGGATGCCGATGGAGCGGGCGTACCGGCCGATGCGGCGGAGGGGCCGCTGGCGAGGGCGGAGAACGCTGCGCGCAGGCGGCGCCTCGAGGCCTGCCTGGAGAGCATGAGCCGGGCGCAGAGCATGAGCATCCGGCTCGCGTATCTCGAAGGCTATACGCATCAGGAGATTTCCATGCGGCTGCACGCGCCGCTCGGCACCGCCAAGAGCTGGATCCGGCGCGGGCTGCAGGCGCTGAAAGAGTGTCTGGAGAAATGAACTACCGGAATCCGGTGTTGCAGGACTGGCTGGCGGCCGAGTACGCGCTCGGCACGCTGGAGGGGCCCGCGCGGCGCCGGCTCGAGAGACTGCTCGCGGAAAACCCGCGTCTGCAGCAGCGCGTCGTCGCCTGGCAGGAGCGGCTCATGCCTTTGAATGACGAGCTGGTGCCAGTCGTACCGCCGGACTCGGTCTGGCGCGGCATCGAGGGCAAGGTCGCGTTGCCGCTCGTGCCATCCGCCGTTGCACGCCCGGCCGCGCCACGCATGTGGCGCGCGCTTGCGGCGGGACTCGCCGTGCTCTCACTGGCGCTGGGGTTGTTGCTGTTCGAGCGGGCGACGGAGCCGGGGCCGCCGACCTATGTCTCGATCGTCGCCGACGCCGAAGGCGCTCCGATATGGCTTCTGCAACTGCGCGAGGAAGACCGGACCTTGCGCGCCAAGGCGCTCGCAGCATTGAAGCCGCAGGCAGGAAAATCCTTCGAGCTGTGGATGCTGCCGGCCGACGGCTCGCCTCCGGTCTCCCTGGGCCTCCTTCCGGCGACAGGCATTCGCGAGGTGGAGCTCGCAGGGGAGCATTTCTCCGCGCTCACTGTCGCCGGAGGTCTCGCCGTCAGCGTCGAGCCCGAAGGAGGCTCGCCGACCGGCCAGCCGACCGGCCCGGTCGTCTATACCGCAGCGCTCGTACGCGGCTAGGCGACCGCCGGGAACGGGCTGGCCCATATGCCGGCCTACGGCGGCTATGCGAGTTCCGGGTGCGCGACGTTCGCGACGGGCCGTTCTTCGTAGGCCGGGATAAGCGCGGCAGCGCGTTCCCGGCAAACGCCAATCAGGCCGCAATGTGCGGGCAGTTGCGGCATGAAACTTGCTCGATCCGTAGTTCCTGGCTCTTGAAGCCACGCAACTGCAAAGGAACCACACATGCCCGAGAAATGGAGCAGCAAGGACGAACGACAGTACGAGCACGTCAAGCGAAGCGCGATGGAACGCGGCGAGTCCGCCGACCGCGCCGAGGAAATCGCGGCGCGCACCGTGAACAAGCAGCGTCGCGAGGAAGGCCGGACGCCGCAGAAAACCACGCAGGGCACGGGCAATCCGA
>JBOIDB010000012.1:0-16825 GCA_050740235.1 Gammaproteobacteria bacterium | reverse complement strand
CCGGGTTCGTTCCGACCAAGCGAGTATCGGGGAGCGACTCGGGACAAACCCGGTTGTCCTCCTGCCCCGATACGCTCATCCATGACATGAAAGATCACTACGACATCGCCATTGTGGGCGGAGGCATGGTCGGGGCGAGCCTCGCGGCGGCGCTCGAGCCGCTCGGGCTCGACGTCGCGATCGTCGAGGCGCATCCGCCGCGGAGCGCCGCGCAGCCGAGCTATGACGACCGCGCGACGGTCGTTTCGAGCGGCAGCCGGCGCGTGCTCGAGACCGTCGGCGTCTGGCGGGACATCGCCGCCGAAGCGACGCCGATTCATCGCGTGCATGTTTCCGATCGCGGGCGGTTCGCCTTCGCGCGCCTCGACCGCAGCGATTATGGCCTGCCGGCGCTCGGCTACGTCATCGAGAATCATCGCCTCGGCGCCGCGCTGTGGGATTTTCTCGCGCGCTGCCGACAACTCCACGTGCTCATGCCGGCGCGCGTGACGAGCGTCGACTTCGCGAACGGGCGCGTGCTGCTCGGCGTGCAGGCCGAATCGGGCGCGCCGCGCGACATCACGGCATCGCTCGTCGTCGCCGCGGACGGCGCGCGCTCGCCGGTGCGCGAGTTGCTGGGCGTTCGCGCCCGTGCGTGGTCGTACGGTCAGAGCGCGCTCGTCACCAACGTGTCGCCGGCCCGCTTCCACGATCACGTCGCCTACGAGCGCTTCACCGGCACCGGCCCGCTCGCGCTTCTGCCGCTGAGCGGCGGGCGCTGCGGCTGCGTCTGGACGCTGGACGGCTCTCGCGCCGGCAAGTTGCTCGAGCTGCCGGACGGAGTCTTTCGCGATGCCCTGCAGGCGGCATTCGGCTACCGCTTGGGGCGACTGGAGCGCGTCGGCGCGCGGCAGGCATATCCGCTCGAGCTCATCCGTGCCGAGCGCATTACGCACGGCGGACGCGTGGTGTTCGTCGGCAACGCCGCGCAGGGCCTGCACCCGATCGCCGCTCAGGGATTCAATCTGGGCCTGCGCGACGTTGCCGCGCTGGCCGATGTCATCGCGGATCGGCTGAAGGACGGAGGATCGATGGCGGGCGACACCGGCCACATGCTCGAGCTGTATGCCACCCGGCGCCAGGCAGACCGCCGCGCCGCGATCGCCATGACCGACGGTCTGGTACGGCTGTTCACGAGCCCGCTGGCGAGCGTCGGTTTCGTCCGCGACGTCGGAATGCTCGGGCTCGACTTGCTTGCGCCCCTCAAAGGCACCTTTGCCCGCCACAGCATGGGCCTCACCGGCCGGCAGGCCCGGCTGGCGCGCGGTGCGCCACTGATCTCGCCCTTACCGGCAAGCCATGCGGCAGCTCGCGCCAGACCTGCCCGCCGGGGAGGGGGGCAGGCGGGGAGGTCTTCATGAGCGACACGCATGAGCTCATCGTCATCGGCGGCGGCGTCGCGGGCGCGGCGCTGGCCTGCCTTGCGTCCAGGCACGCGCCCGGCCTCCGCGTCGCGCTGGTCGAAAGCCGTCCGACGGAGCCTTTCGAACCCTCCCGCGAGTACGACCTGCGCGTTTCGGCCGTCTCGCGCGCCTCTCAATATATATTGGGTGCCTGCGGCGCCTGGCCGGCGATCCGCGATACGCGCGTGAGCCCGTACCGCGAGATGCGGGTCTGGGATGCGCGCGGCGACCCGCATGCCCGCGATACCCTGCACTTCGACAGCGCCGATCTCGGCGAGCCGGATCTGGGCCATATCATCGAAAACCGCCTGATGCAGAGCGCCTTGCTGGACGTCATCAGGGACCAGCCGGCCATCGAGGTCTGCCAGCCTGCGGCGCCGGTAGCGATCGACTTCGAGACCGCGAGTGTCAGGGTCACGATGGGCGACGGTCGTATGCTGGCCGGGCGGCTCGTGGTCGGGGCCGACGGCGGCAACTCTCTGACGCGCCGGCTCGCCGGCCTCGGTACGCGCGGCTGGACGTATCGCCAGGAAGCCGTCGTGTCGCATGTCCGGACCACGCTGCCGCACGAGGAGACGGCATGGCAGCGTTTTCTGCCCGGCGGGCCGCTCGCGCTCCTGCCGCTCGCCGACGCCCGCTCGTCAGTAGTGTGGTCTGCGCCCGAGGCTCGCGCGCGCGAGCTGCTGGCAATGGAGTCGGAGGATTTCTGCGCCGCGCTCGGCGAAGCCGGCGACTTCGTGCTCGGACCGATCATCGATGCCGGACCGCGCGCGAGCTTTCCCCTGCAGGCGAGCCATGCGCCTGCGTACGTGCGGGCGCGCTGCGCGTTGATCGGCGACGCGGCCCACGTCGTTCATCCGCTGGCGGGGCAGGGCGCCAACCTCGGCCTGCTCGACGCGGCCATGCTCGCCGAGCGAATATCGGATGCGATAGAGTCCGGCGAGGATCCCGGAGACGCGGCGACATTGCGTCGCTACGAGCGTTCGCGCAAAGGCCATAATCTCGCCATGCTGCTCGCGCTGGACGGCACCCATCGATTGTTCGGCAGCAGCCTGACACCGGTGGCCACGATGCGCCGGCTCGGGCTGGCGGCCGTGGACCGATCCGGGCCGCTCAAGCGGTACCTCGCGGCGCGGGCGATGGGATTGCGCGGGGAGTTGCCCCGTTGTGCCCGGCGCGGCATCGATCCCGGGTCCGCAGCGGCATAGCGCGTACATCCGGCTTAAAAGACAGGCCAGGCATTGAACCCGACTGCTTCAAACAAGGACCGGCTGGCCGAGCTGCTGGCCGAGCTTGAGCGGGAGCTCGATCATGCGGATTCGCTCGACGACGTCGGCCGCCAGCGCATGCGCGACGTACAGGCGGCGCTCTCCCGCGCTCTGGACACGCGAGGCCGCGATGCGCCGGAAGACCTGGCCGGTCTCGCCGACCCGGTGCAGCGTTCCATCGACGAGTTCGAGAAAACGCATCCGCGGCTGACGCTCACGCTCGGACGGATCCTCGACGCACTCAACAAAATCGGCGTCTAGGAAGGATGTTGAAAAAGCCATCCATGCCTTTTTCAACTTTGCTGGCACAGTCGACGGAATAGAAAAAAATGCGCGTCGACAAACTACGAGACAGGCTCGAAGCCATGCTCTCCGAGGCAGGCGTGCACCTGGACGGCTCGCAGCCCTGGGATGTGCGCGTGCGCGACGATCGGCTTTTCGACACGGTCTTCGCGCGCGGATCGCTCGGCGTCGGTGAGACCTATGTCGACGGCTGGTGGGATTGTCCGCATCTCGACGAATTGTTCTACCGTCTGTTCGCGGCCGGCCTCCAGAAACGCTTCGGCGGCCTGTCTCTGGCGATACAGTCATGGGAGAGCCGCCTCGTCAATCCGCAGCGGCTGTCGCGCGCGCGCGAAATCGCCCACCGGCACTACGACCTCGGCAACGAGCTCTTCGAGCACATGCTCGATCGGCGCATGATCTACAGTTGCGCATACTGGGAAGACGCGGCCGATCTCGACGAGGCGCAGGAGCGCAAGCTCGACCTGATCTGCCGCAAGCTCGGCCTGACGGCCGGCATGCGGGTGCTCGATATCGGCTGCGGCTGGGGAGGCGCGGCGCGCTTCGCGGCCGAGCGCTACGACGTCGAGATGGTCGGCATCACGGTATCGGAGCAGCAGGCGCGACTCGCGCGCGAACGCTGCGCCGGTCTGCCGGTCGAGATCCGCGTCGCCGACTATCGCGAGATCGACGGCCGCTACGATCGTATTTTCTCGATCGGCATGTTCGAGCACGTCGGCTACCGGAACTATCGCGTCTTCATGCGCAACGTTCGCGAGCTGCTCGCCCCGGACGGGCTCTTCCTCCTGCACTGCATCGGCGCATCCACGACCGTCACGACGACCGACCCCTGGATCGCCCGTTACATTTTTCCGAACTCGATGCTGCCTTCCGCCAGGCAGATCACCGCGGCCGCCGAGGGCCTGTTCATCATGGAGGACTGGCAGAATTTCGGCTTCGACTACGACCGCACGCTGCTCACCTGGCATGCGAATTTCGAGCGCGCCTGGGATACGCTGTGCGCGCGCTACGATGAGAGCTTCCGGCGCATGTGGACGTACTACCTTCTCACCTCGGCGGGCGCCTTCCGGGCGCGCATGAATCAGCTCTGGCAGATCGTATTCTCGCCGCGCGGCGTGCCCGGCGGCTACCGGTTCAGACGGTCGGGAGCCCGGTGAGCTTCACGCAGGACCCGCCCGCGCTCGGCAATCAGTATGCCGACGACCGGGTGCTGCGCTCGTACCTCCGGCGCGCCCTGCCGCCGGACGCTCTGGGCGGCATCGAAGACGAGCTGCACGAGATGGGCGCGCTCGCCGGCGGCGAGTTGTACGACTTGCAGCTCGCCGATCGGCTCAACGAGCCGCGGCTCGTGCAATGGGACGCGTGGGGAGAGCGTGTCGATCGCATCGAGCTGACGCCGCTGTGGCGCCGGGCCGAGCGTATTGCCGCCGAGCGCGGCGTGGTCGCCAGTGCCTATGACGCCGGCCGCGGCTGGATCAACCGCGTGCATCAGTTCGCGCTGGCGTATCTGTTTCATCCGTCGACCGACGTCTATACCTGCCCTCTGTCGATGAGCGACGGCGCAGCCCGCACGTTGCTCGTTTCGGGCAATGACGCGCTCATCGAGCGCGCCGTCGGCCGCCTGACGAGCCGCGATCCCGCAAGATTCTGGTCCAGCGGCCAGTGGATGACCGAGACGAGCGGCGGCTCGGATGTCGGCCGCTCGGAGACCGTGGCGCGCCGCGATGCCGGCGGCGGCTGGCGCCTGCACGGCCGCAAGTGGTTCACCTCGGCGATCGGCTCGCAGATGGCGCTGACGCTCGCGCGACCCGAAGGCAATCCCGAAGGGGGCCGCGGCCTGGCGCTCTTCTACGTCGAAACGCGGGACGCGGCGGGCCGGCCGCAGGGCATCCGCGTCGACCGCCTCAAGGACAAGCTCGGCACGCGCAAGGTGCCGACGGCCGAGTTGACGCTCGAGGGCACGCCGGCGCAGCTCGTTCGCGGCACGGACAACGGCGTGCGCAACATTGTGCCGATGCTCAGGCTCACGCGCACGTGGAACGGCGTTTGCGCCGTGGCCTACATGCGCCGCGGGCTTGCGCTTGCTCGTGACTATGCACGCAAGCGCATCGCGTTCGGCGCCCCGCTTGCCGAGCAGCCGCTGCACGAGGATACGCTTGCGGGTATCGAGGCGGAGACCGAGGCCGCGTTTCATCTGACATTCTTTCTGGTCGAGCTGATCGGTCGCGAAGAGGCGGGCGAGGCGGACGAGATGCAGCAGGCGCTGCTCAGACTGCTGACCTCGATCGTCAAGCTGACGACGGGCCGGCAGGCCGTGGCGGCGGCGAGTGAAGTGCTCGAGGCATTCGGCGGCGCTGGATATATCGAAGATACCGGCCTGCCCGTGCTGTTGCGCGACAGCCAGGTGCTGACGATCTGGGAAGGCACGACGAACGTGCTGGCGCTCGATGCCCTGCGCGCGCTCGAAGACGGCACGAGCCTTCGAGCGTTGCGGGCACTCGTCGAGCGCAGCCGGGCCGGCCTGCGTGATTCCGGCCTTGCAGCCGCATCGCAGACGGCGGCCGCGAACATCGAGCGTGCCGCCGCCTGGCTCGAGGAAACGCGGCAAAACGGCCGTGACGGCCTCGAAGCGGGCGCGAGGCGTTTCGCTCTCGCGATCGGTCGGTCACTGGCGCTGGTGCTCAGCGCCGCGCATGCGCAGTGGTCGCTGGATGCCGACAACGACGTCCGCTCGCGCGCCGCCGCACTCCGATTCGCGCAACATTTCAGTTCGGAGTATTCGTGGGTCGGCATAAGCCTGCCCCGGACATGATCCGGGGGGCGTAGCCCGTTGCCGGCGTTGACGCCGACAACGCTGCGCTTATCCCGCGCCTGCCGACATGACAGGATGCGAAATCCTGAAATTGAGTTTCGCCCCTGAACCGACTACGCTTGCCGGCGTTGAAACTGCCACCCATGAGCGCCCGCCGGTGCACGCTGCACAAGGATTCCGGCCGAAAACAACGAACGTGGACCCATTGATCCCCACCTTCGAATGAACCGCCGTCATCTCTACGGCCTCGTGCTCGCGCTCGTCGCGATCTCGGCCGGCATGTTCCTCTACAAGTGGCAGGTGCTCGGCTTTCCCCTCCGGCCCGGCGCGGATACCAACGCCTGGACCGTCGAGGCGACGGTCAGGTTCCGGGCGGGACCGGGCTCCGTGCGCGTGAATCTGCACATCCCGAGCCTCACGCCCGGGTTCACGCTGCTCGACGAGAATTTCGTCTCGCGCGGCTACGGGCTCAACACGAACTACGTGCCGGGCGGGCGCAGCGCGCAGTGGGCCGTGCGCCGCGCGAGCGGCGAGCAGACGCTGTATTACCGCGCCGTGGTCTACGAGGATCGGGCCAGCATCGACGCGGATACGACGCCGCCGTTTCCACCCGAGCCGGTCATGGAAGAGCCCTATGCGACGGCATTGAACGTGCTGGTCTCCGAGGTGCGCGAGCATTCTGCGGATATCGAGACCTTCACGGCGGAGCTGCTGAAGCAGCTCAGCGACCCGTCGCCCGACCAGTATGCGGACCTGTTTCTCAACCAGGTGCGGACGTCGACCGAGCGCGCGCAGGTGGCGACGACGCTGCTGGCCGGCGCGCGCATCCCGGCACGCGTCGCGCACGGTATCTTCCTGAGGGAGGAGCAGCGCCGGGCCGACATCGTGCCCCTGCTCGAGGTGCACAACGGCGACGAATGGCTCTATTTCGATCCCGTCACGGGCGCGCAGGGATTGCCGCGGGATTTTCTCATCTGGTGGCGCGGCAACGAGCCGCTCGCGCGCATCGAAGGCGGCGGCCAGGCCGACGTCCAGCTCGCCGTGCAGCACAACGTCATCGACGCGATGGTGGTGGCCGAGGAACGCGCCGAGCAGCACGAATCGCGGCTGGTCGAGTTCTCGCTGTTCGGCCTGCCCATCCAGACGCAAGCCGTGTATTCAGTGCTGCTGATGATCCCGATCGGCGCATTCGTCATGCTGCTGATGCGCAACGTCATTGGCATCTCGACGTTCGGCACCTTCATGCCGGTGCTGGTCGCGCTTGCTTTCCGCGAGACGCAGCTCGTCGGCGGCATCGTGCTGTTCACGCTCATCGTCACGCTGGGCCTGATGGTGCGGTTCTATCTCGAGCAGCTCCGCCTGCTGCTCGTGCCGCGGCTGACTTCGGTGCTGATCGTCGTGGTATTGCTCATGGTCGGGGTGAGCGTGTTCTCGCACCGGCTGGGCATGGAGACCGGACTGTCCGTAGCGTTGTTCCCGATGGTGATCATGGCCATGGTCATCGAGCGCATGTCGATCGTCTGGGAGGAGCGCGGGGCGGCCGAGGCGATCAAGGAGGGCCTGGGCAGCCTGCTGGTCGCGGCCGTCGCGTATCTGGTGATGGATATCGACGCGCTCGAGAACCTCGTTTTCGTCTACCCCGAGTTGCTGCTCATAGTGCTCGCGGCATCGCTGCTGCTCGGCCGCTACAGCGGCTACAGGCTGCTCGAGCTGATCCGCTTCCGCGCCCTGAGCCGCGAGATCGGCCAATGATCCGCCTGCGCGGACGTTTGCGCAGGCAGGGCGTGCTCGGCATCAATCAGCGCAATGCCGATTACGTGCTGCGCTACAACGAACGCCGGCTGTATCCGCTCGTCGACGACAAGCTCAGGACCAAGAAGCTCGCGATCGATGCCGGCATCGCCGTGCCCGAGCTTTACGGCATCATCGAGACGCAACGCCAGATCCGCGACCTGCCGAAGATCGTCGGGGAGCGCTCCGACTTCGTCATCAAGCCGGCGCACGGCAGCGGCGGCGACGGCATCATGGTCATCACCGGCCGGCGCAAGCACCGTTACCGGCGCGTCAACGGCCTGCTCATCGACGAGGACGAGCTCGGCCACCACATTTCGAACACGATCAACGGCCAGTACAGCCTGGGGGGCGTCCCGGACCGGGCGATGATCGAGTACCGCGTGCAGTTCGACCCGCTGTTCGAGGCGATCAGCTATCTCGGCGTTCCGGACATCCGCGTCATCGTTTTTCGCGGCTATCCGGTGATGTCCATGGTGCGCCTGCCGACGCGCCAGTCCGACGGCAAGGCCAACCTGCACCAGGGCGCCATCGGCGTCGGTATCGACATCGCACGCGGCGAGACCCTGCGCGGGGTGTGGGGCAACGAGATCATCACGGAGCATCCGGACACACTGCATCCGATCTCCGGCGTGGCGATACCGAACTGGTCGCGCATTCTCGAGCTGGCGGCCGGCTGCTACGAAATGACCGGCCTGGGCTACATGGGCGTCGACGTGGTGCTCGATCGCGACCTGGGACCGCTGATCCTCGAGCTGAACGCGCGTCCCGGCCTCAACATCCAGATCGCGAATGCCGTGGGCATTCACAACCGGTTGAAGCTCGTCGAGCGCGACGGCGACCCGCGCGCGCCGGTCGGCCAGCGAATCGCCTTCTCGGTCTGCCACTTCGAAACGGCCAGCCCGGAGCCCGCCGCCGGGCAGCCATCCGCTCCGGTGCCGATATCGCCCGCCTCGCTTGCGGAACAACCGTCCGCGAGCGGCTAGCAGGATGTTGAAAAGCCATCCATGGCTTTTTCAACGCTGCGATCCGAAAAGTGTGATTTTCGGATCGCGAGCATTTTCAAGAACTTGTAGTTCTCGAAAATGGCGATGCATCCCTGCATCGCCTGCTAGAAGCGCGCGAAGGAATACCGCGCGCCGAGATAGTAGGTCTTGAGCTCGTCGCCGGCGTCGACTTCCAGGTTGATGCCGAGATTCGGGGTGAGCTCGAAGAGCACGTTGCCGATCAGGCTGACGTTGTCCGCGCTCTGGACGTCCGTGTACCGTGCGCCGACACTTCCCTCGAGGCGATCCGTGAGCTGCGCGCGAAGCCTGGCATCGGCGAAGTAGCCGTCGCTGGAGTCCTCGCGCAGATCATCGACGTCGTCGTCGCTGGCAGTCGCGCCGAACGCGAAGTCGCCGAAATCGATGTCCGTATACGCTGCGCGGCCGACAAAATCCGCCCGCTCGGCGAGCGGCAGTGCGAGTCCGACGCCGACGTCAACACGCTCGACGTCCTGATCGGCATCGACTCTCAACCCCTGGTCATTCACGAAATTGGTATCGGCATCGGTGCGGGAGAAATCGGCGAAGCCGAACAACGCCCGGCCGAAGGCGAACGAGCCGCGCACCGCGAAGCCGCCGCCGTTGTCGAAGTCGTCGACGAAGTCGCCCGCGTCGCCGAATGCGTCAACGTCCAGATTGACATAATCGGCTTCCAGGTAGGTATAGCTGAGGTCGCCGGCCGACCATGCCGCGAAGGGCAACATAAGCAGAACCGGAAAAACGTAACGTGCTGAACGCATAGGGATCCTCCTTGATTGAAGACGGTCATCGTCCATGAACGCGCACTCCGGCGCGCTGCCCGCACAGTAGCATGGCGTCATATTGCCTAGCCACTTCCGGAGACACGTCATTCGGTCAGGAGTTCCCGCAAGCGTAACGGCTGGTCATCAAACAAACAGCGCTTCGATCTTTGCCGCGCAGATGAAGTCGTTGTCGGAAAGCCCGCCGATCGCGTGTGTGCTGTAACGCACACGGCAATGCTTGTAGCCGACCTCCAGATCGGGGTGATGGCCTTCCTCGTTGGCGATCCACGCGACCGCATTGACGAAGCTTATGGTACGGTTGAAGCCGCGGAACTCGAAGTCCTTCGCGATTTCCTTGCCGCTTTCATCGATTGCCCAGCCGTCGGGCAGCTCGCCGAGCAGCTTCTCCGCGGCCTTGCGCGACAGCGGCTCGACGCCGCCTTCGCAGGGCTTGCAATGCTTGTCTTGCAGCTGTCCTTCCATATTGCCTCCAGACCGGTCGAAACCGGCCCTGCAGCGTATCAAGTAGTGAACCGTTTCCGATGAGTTGGCCGAGTTTCACTCGGCCGACGCTGCCTGGTGGGTCGTATCCCGCCCGGCCGCTTCGATCCACGCTTCCACCTTCTCGCGCAGCACATCGAGCGGCACGCCGCCGCTCGCGAGCACCGTGTCGTGGAACGCACGGATATCGAAGTCGGCGCCGAGCTGCTCCTCGGCTTCGGCACGCAATGCCTTGATCTCCAGCTCGCCGATCTTGTAGGCGAGCGCCTGGCCGGGCCAGGCGATGTACCGGTCGATCTCGTTGACGATGTCATGCCTGGTCTTGGCCGCGTTCGACTCGAAGAAATCGATCGCCTGCTCGCGAGTCCAGTGCTTGTGGTGCATGCCAGTATCGACGACCAGCCGCACCGCCCGCCACATCTCGTAGGTGAGCTGGCCGAATTTCGAGTAAGGATTCTCGTAAAGCCCGAGATCCTCGCCGAGGCTCTCGCTGTAAAGGCCCCAGCCTTCGCTGAAGGCGGTGAAGCCGCCGTAGCGGCGAAATGCCGGCAGCTCGCCCAGTTCCTGAGCGAGCGCGAGCTGCAGGTGATGCCCGGGCACTGCTTCGTGCACCGTCAACACTTCGATCTCGTACTTCGGCCGCACTTCCGGCTTGTACAGATTGACGTAGTAGTAGCCCGCGCGGCTGCCATCGGCCGCGGGGCGCGAATAGTACGCGGTGGTCGTATCGGGCGCGCTTTCCGGCGGAATCGGCCGCACGCCGTAAGGCATGCGCGGCAGCCTGCCGAACAGGTTGACCAGCATCGGGTCGATGCGCTTGGCCGTGGCGAGATAGGCTTCGAAGAGCTCGTCCGCGTCCTCATAGTAGAACTGCGGATCGGTGCGCAGGAATTCGAGGAAGTCCTCGAAGCTGCCTTCGAACTCCAGCTCGTCGATGATTGCCTGCATTTCGCCGCGAATGCGTTCGACCTCGGCAAGGCCGATCTCGTGAACCTCTTCCGGCGTCAGCTCCTTCGTCGTGAACACCTCGACCCTGTGCCGATAGAACGCGTCGCCCTGCGGCAGCGCCCAGGCGCCGACCGGCTCGCGGGTCGCCGGGAGATACTCCTCATCGAAAAAGGTCGCCAGGCGCCGGTATGCGGGCACGACGGTTTTCTCGATCGCCTGCCGGGCCGACGCCTGAAGCTGCTCGCGCCGATCGCCTTCGATCGATTCCGGCATGTTCTCGAACGGCGCGAACCACGGACTCGCTTCGGGCTGCTCGACGAGCTGCGCGTCGATCTGATCCGGTATGCGCTCCATGATGACGCGCGGGTGAACGCGTTTCTCTTTCACGCCCTGGCGCATCAGCGCGATGGTCTGCTCGACGTACGTATCAAGCCCTTCGAGGCGCGCGATCCAGTTCTCGTAGTCGCGCACGTTGGCGAAGCGCAGGCGCTCAGCCAGCTCGTGCTCCGTCTGGATGCCGCCGCGCTGGTTGAGCGGCATGAGAAACTGACGGTATTCATGCCCGTCGACGCGGTCCGTGATGCGGCGCTCGAACAGGTCGTAATTGAGCTGCTCGCCGGTCCGCAGCGATTCGCGTGAAATGCCGTGCAGCTCCTCGAGTGCGCGCAAGTCCGCTCGATGGCTTTCCTCGATGGCGTCGAGACTCAAATCCGGCCAGCGATCGTCGTAACGGCGATCGCCGAGGGTGGAGGCGAAGGTCGGGTCTTCCTCGAGTTGCCGCTCCCATTCGCTCTCGAACAGGGCGTGCAGCTCTTCGACGGCCGCATCGTCAGCGGGCAGACCTGTCGCGGGGAGCAATGCAAGCAGGCTGGCGGCGAACAGGCCGCGGCGAAGCTGAATCATCATGTGGATTCCTTCGATCGGCGTGAGTCCGCATTGTCGCCGCAGCGGCGCCCGTGCGGCAAGGCGCGTCGAAAAATGGGGACATTCCTGATTTCCGTGCCTGGCGCTCACGCAGGTACATCGGTGAACGAGGAAATCAGGAGTGTCCCCATTTTTCAGCGGATCGGCTATCATCCGCCGTTCAATCAGGAGGCGTGCGAGCCTCCACCGGATCCGCCGGAGAGAGCCCGTCTCGAACGGGACGCCGAAGGCGCAACAGCCCGGAAACGCTCAGGCGAAAGGACGGCGGCATCCGATTGACTCTGGAGAGCGGCCGCGCGAGCGGTCCACCGAAGGGGTGCGGTGGCAAGACGATCCCGCCTTGCGCCCGATCTCTCAGGTTTCAGGACAGAGGGGCGGCATGCGGTGTGCATGCCGTTTCGCCGGGTTTTGTTCAGCAGAGGTCACATGGGTCGGAAAACGCCACTTCACGCGGAGCATGCACGCCTCGGCGCGCGCAGCGTCGATTTCGGCGGCTGGGACATGCCCGTGCACTACGGCTCGCAGATCGACGAGCACCATGCCGTGCGCACCGCCGCCGGCATATTCGACGTGTCACACATGACGGTCGTCGATCTGGACGGCAAGGGCACGCGCGATTACCTGCGGCATCTGCTGGCCAACGACGTCGCGCGCCTCACCTCGCCGGGCAAGGCGCTCTATAGCTGCATGCTCAACAGCGCGGGCGGCGTCATCGACGACCTCATCACGTATTTCCGCGGTGAGGACCGCTATCGTCTGGTCGTCAATGCAGCCACTCGCGAGAAGGATCTCGCCTGGCTGCGCGAGCAGGCCGGCGATTTCGACGTGCAGCTCGAGGAGCGCGACGATCTGGCCATGCTCGCGCTTCAGGGGCCCGCAGCCCGCGCGACGGCTGCCAGAGTGCTCGATGCGGAACAGCGCGCCGCGGCTCTGGAGCTCGAGGCGTTCCACGCCGCCGAGCTCGGCGATCTGTTCATCGCACGCACGGGTTACACGGGCGAAGACGGATGGGAGGTCATTCTGCCGGGCGAACGGGCCGTCGAATGCTGGCGCGCCTTCCTCGACGCGGGTTTTGTCCCCTGCGGCCTCGGTGCGCGCGACACGCTGCGGCTGGAGGCCGGCCTGAACCTTTACGGCCAGGACATGGACGAAACCACATCGCCGCTCGTGTCGGGCCTTGCATGGACGGTCGCCTGGAATCCGCCGGAACGTGACTTCATCGGCCGCGCGCCGCTCGCGGAGCAGAAGGCGGAGGGCGTCGAGAGCAAGCTCGTCGGGCTCGTGCTCGAGGACCGCGGCGTGTTGCGCGGCCACCAGCGCGTGCGCGCCGATGGCGCAGGCGAGGGCGAAATCACGAGCGGCACATTCTCGCCGACGCTCAAGCGCTCTATCGCGCTGGCGCGCGTTCCGCGAGAGACCGGTGAGCGCTGCGAAGTGGAAATTCGCGATCGCTGGCTGGAGGCACGCGTCGTGAAGCCGCCTTTCGTGCGCAACGGCAAAGCCTGTGCTGGCATTTGAACAACGACGGCCGGTTGAAACCGGCCTGCAGGAGTTTCCATTCGGAGAGTCGACATGAGTAGCGTTCCCGCAGACCTGAAGTACACGCGTGACCACGAATGGGTACAGGTGCTGGAGGATGGCACCGTGCGGGTCGGCATCACCGACCACGCGCAAGGCGCGCTCGGCGATCTCGTATTCGTGGAGGCCCCGGACGTCGGCGCCGTGTTATCGGCGGGCGATGCCGTCGCCGTCGTCGAATCGGTGAAGGCGGCTTCCGACGTGTACTCGCCCGTAAGCGGCGAGGTTGTCGAAATCAACGAAGCACTCTCGGAAACTCCCGAGATGATCAACCAGGATCCTTACGGCGACGGCTGGATCATGGCGATCACGCCCGACGACCCGGAGGAGATCGAGGAGCTGATGGACGCGGATGCGTATCAGGAGCTTCTCGACCAGGAAGGCGAAGGCGAAGGCGACTAGTGCCGTTCATCCCCCACACCGAAGCCGAAACCGCGGACATGCTCGCGGAGATCGGCGTCGAGAGCATCGAAGCGCTGTTCGACGAGATTCCGGCGGCCTTGCGCGTTTACGAGCTGCCGGGCGTGCCGGAAGCGCTGAGCGAGATGGAAATCGCGCGCATCATGCACGAGCGCGCGGCCCGCGACGGCAAGCCGCTGAACTTCATCGGCGCCGGTGCCTACGAGCACCACATTCCCGCGGCGGTCTGGCAGATCGCGACTCGCGGCGAGTTCTACAGCGCGTACACGCCTTATCAGGCCGAAGCGAGCCAGGGGACGCTGCAGCTCATCTACGAATACCAGAGCATGATGGCGAGCCTGACCGGCATGGACGTGTCGAACGCCTCGCTCTACGACGGCGCCTCGGCGATGGCCGAGGCGAGTCTCATGGCCGTGCGAGCGAATCGAGGCTCGAAATCCGCGCGCGTGCTCGTCGCGGGCACCGTGGACCCGCGCTACCGGCGCGTGGCCTCGGCGATCGCAACGGGCCAGGACATCGCGTTCGAGCCGCTTGCCTGCGATCGCCGCGGCGGGCACACGGATCCGGCCGCGCTCGAGCAGCATGCCGGGACGGACGTCACCGCACTGATCGTGCAGCAACCGAATTTCTTCGGCGTGCTGGAGGATGTCGACGAGCTGACCGACTGGACGCATGCGCAGGGCGCGCTGGTCATCGCCGTCGTGAACCCGACTTCGCTCGCGTTGCTGAAAGCCCCCGGTACCTGGGGCGCCTCGGGCGCCGACATCGTCTGTGGAGAAGGCCAGCCCCTCGGCGTGCCGCTCGCCTCCGGCGGGCCTTATTTCGGCTTCATGGCTTCCAAGCAGGTGTTCGTGCGACAGATGCCGGGGCGCATCGTCGGGCGCACCGTCGACCTCGACGGCGCGCCGGGCTTCACGCTCACACTGCAGGCGCGGGAGCAGCATATTCGCCGTTCGCGCGCGACCTCCAACATCTGCACCAACCAGGGCCTGCTGGTCACGGCCGCTACGATTTACCTGTCACTGCTCGGCGCGGAAGGTCTCGCCAGGGTCGCGTCGGCGGCGCAGGCGAATACCGCGCGGCTCGCAGAGGCGCTGACGAAGCTCGACGGCGTCACGCAGCACTTCTCGCGCCCGCATTTTCACGAGGTCGTGCTCGGCTTCGACCGGCCGGTCGCCCCGATCCTGGAAGCGCTCGCGCGGCGCGACATCATCGGCGGTTACGATCTCGGCGCGGATTACCCGGAGCTCGGCCCGAGCCTGCTCGCCTGCGCGACGGAGACGAAGACGGCGCGAGACATCACGGCTTACGCGGAGGCGCTTGCCGAGATTCTGGACGACGCGCGTGTAGCCTGATTGTTTGCCGGGCCGGACAAGTCCGGCCGGGTGTGTATTCGTAAGGCCGGATCCATCCGGCCGTGCAATCATCAAGGAGATCGACAATGGCGACCGTCACGCTCAAAGGCAACACCGTCCAGACCACAGGCGAGCTGCCTTCCGTGGGCACCCGGCTGCCCGATTTTCAGCTCACGGACGCGAATCTGCGCGACGTCTCGCTCTCCGAGTGGGAAGGCAAGAAGAAGCTCATCAGCATCTTTCCGAGCATCGATACGCCCGTCTGCGCGCTGTCGACGAAGAAATTCAACGATTACGCGCGCAAGCACGCTGACACGGTGATGCTCATGGTGTCGGCGGACCTGCCGTTCGCCCAGACACGCTTCTGCAAGGACGAGAGGCTGGAGAACGTGCACGTGCTCTCGACGATGCGTGCGGCGGACTTCGCAAAGAATTACGGTGTCGGCATCGTCGACGGCCCGATGGCCGGTCTCACGGCGCGCGCCCTGCTTGTCGCGGACGAAAACAACATGGTCCTGCACTCGGAGCTGGTGCCCGACATCGGCAACGAGCCGGATTACGACGCGGCCATGAAGGCGCTGCACTGACGTGCGCGAACCGCTGATCTTCGAGCACTCGCGGCCCGGCCGGCGCGCCTTCGCGCAGGCGCCGGCCACGGAGTCGCAGGTTTCGATACCGGACAAGTTCCGCCGCCGGGACCCACCGGCGCTGCCGGAAGTTTCGGAGCTGCAGGCAGTGCGCCATTTCACGCGTCTCTCGCAGCTCAACTACTCGATCGACACGCATTTCTATCCGCTCGGCTCGTGCACGATGAAATACAATCCGCGCGCCTGCAACGAGCTGGCAATGCTGCCGGAGTTTCTTGCGCGCCATCCGCTTGCGCCCGTGTCGCACGGCCAGGGCTTCCTGGCCTGCATGCACGAGCTTCAGGAAATGCTCAAGGCCGTGACCGGCATGAAAGGCGTCTCGCTGACGCCGATGGCGGGCGCGCAGGGCGAGTTCGCCGGGGTCGCGATGATTCGCGCGTACCACGCCGCGCGCGGCGACGGCGAGCGGGACGAAATTCTCGTGCCGGATGCCGCGCACGGCACGAATCCGGCCACGGCCACGATGTGCGGCTGCAAGGCGGTCGAAGTGCCGACCGATCGGGCGGGCGACGTGGACCTCGAGGCCCTGCGCAAGGCGGTCGGGCCGAAGACGGCAGGCATCATGCTGACGAACCCGTCGACGCTCGGCGTTTTCGAACGGCGCATCCGCGAAATCTCGCGCATCGTGCACGAAGCCGGCGGCCTGCTGTACTACGACGGCGCGAACCTGAATGCCATCCTCGGCAAAGTGCGGCCCGGCGACATGGGCTTCGACGTCATTCATATGAACCTGCACAAGACTTTCTCGACGCCGCACGGCGGCGGCGGGCCGGGCTCGGGCGCAGTCGGCGTGGGCGAACGCTTGTTGCCGTTCATGCCGGTGCCGGTCGTGGCGAAGAGCAATGACGGCTATCGCTGGCTCACAGAGAAGGACCTGCCGCAGTCGATCGGCCGGCTGTCCGCGTTCATGGGCAATGCCGGCGTGCTGCTGCGCGCGTTGGTGTACATGCGCTTGCTCGGCGACGAAGGCATGCAGCGCGTCGCCGAGTACGCCACAGTCAATGCGTACTATCTGCTCACGAAGGTCAGGAAGGCCCATTTCAGGGC
>JBOIDB010000011.1:0-2555 GCA_050740235.1 Gammaproteobacteria bacterium | reverse complement strand
GCGGTCATGCGTCTGATCGACCGCTACGACGTCGATCCCGGACGCGTCAAGTTTCTGGGGCTGGGCACGGACTCGAGCACGGACAACTCGGCCGGCGCGATCATCGTCAAGGGCATGTTCAACTTTGCGATCCGAAAAGTGTGATTTTCGGATCGCAAGCATTTTCAAGAACTTGCAGTTCTTGAGAATGGCGATGCATCCATGCATCGCTTAGCAGGCTGCCGAAAACAGAGTTCAACAGCCTGCTAACGGATGCCGAAATCGTTCGGAACGTCCGTTTCGCCGGCCGGCTCCGATTCGACACGCTCGACCCGTGCGCCGCTCGGTCCGCGCCGGAGCCAATCGGTGAGTGACTCGACGGCTTCCTCCGTGCCGCAGGCCAGCACTTCCACCCGGCCGTCGGGCAGGTTTTTCGCCCAGCCCGCGATGCCGAGCGCGCGCGCCCGCTCCGCGGTCGATGCACGAAAGAAAACTCCCTGCACGCGCCCGGTCACATGACAACGCCGACACAGGAAGCGGGACGGAGCAGGGGAGCGGCGATCCGGCACGTAGTTACTCCCGAAACCACTTCAGCCTGAGCCGGTCGAGGACCTTGTCGGAGTAAACACGCCGGCCGTGGCTGCCGTTGTAGCGCGCCAGCGCTTCCACGAGATCGCCGTCGGCCATGTCGAAGTAATAGCGCAGGATAGTGCAACCCAGGCGCAGGTTGGTGTTTACATGAAACAGATTGTCGTCCGGCCGGCCGATCTCGTCGAGCCAGAACGGCATGACCTGCATCAATCCCTGCGCGCCCGCCCAGGAGATCGCGAACCGGTCGAAGTTGCTTTCCACATCGATCACGGCCAGCACGAGCTCCGGCGGCAGGCCGGCGCGCTCGGCTTCACGGTGGACCTGGCGCAGGATGTCGAACCGCTCACCCGGATCGCGGATCTGCCGCTCGAGCCGCCGCGACATGTCCAGCAGCCAGACTTCCGCGTCGAAGCGATCCTCGAAGCTGTCCGTCTCGTTGATCGCCTCCTCGAGCAACTTGCGCAACTGCGGGTCCGGCGCCTCCTGCGCCGCGGCGGTCGTCAGCAGTCCGCCGAGCAGCATCGCTGCGGCGAGCTTGCGCGTTTTCAGGCGCACGCCTCGGAGATCTGCTTCCGGAGCATCGCAACGATTGCATCGCGCGCGACTTGCTCCGGTTCCGCGGCCCGTCGATGCTGGTGCTCGACGGTGCCGGCATCGATGCCGCGCTCCGCGACGACCAGGCGGTGCGGCAGGCCGAGCAGCTCGGCATCGGCAAACTTTACGCCCGGCCGCGCGTCGCGGTCATCGAGCAGGGTCTCGATGCCGGCGCCGGTCAATTCGGCGTACAGCGCGTCGGAAGCTTCGCGCGCGCGGGCCGATTTCGCCGTATTGATCGGCACGACGACCACGTGGAAAGGCGCGATCGGAGCCGGCCACACGATGCCGCGCTCGTCATGGTTCTGCTCGATGGCGGCAGCGACGGTGCGCGTAATGCCGATGCCGTAGCAGCCCATGAGGGGCGTAACACTCCGCCCGCGCTCGTCGAGCACCGAGGCGTTCATCGCGGCGCTGTATTTGCTGCCCAGCTTGAAGATGTGACCGACCTCGAAGCCGCGGGCGATATGCAGGCGACCGCGGCCGCTCGGACTCGGATCGCCGGCCTTGATCGGTCCCGCGGCCAGCTCGATGTTGGTCGCGTAGTCGTCCGCATCCGAGAAAACGATCGTGTCCTCGCCCGAGTCGGCCAGCACGTGGAACTCCTGCGACGCATGACCGCCGATGCTGCCGGGATCCGCGGCGACGGCGCGAAACTTCAGGCCGAGACGCGTGAAGATGGCTGTGTACGCCGCGTGCATACGATCGTACGCCCGGTCGAGCGATGCCTCGTCGACGTGGAACGAATAGGCGTCTTTCATGACGAACTCGCGCGCGCGCATGACGCCGAAACGCGGCCGGATCTCGTCGCGGAATTTCGTCTGTATCTGGTAGTAGGTCACGGGGAGCTGGCGGTAGCTGCGCAGCTCGCGGCGGACGATGTCGGTAATGACTTCCTCGTGCGTCGGCCCGAAGCAGAAATCTCGATCGTGCCGGTCCTTCAGTCGCAGCAGCTCCGGGCCGTACTGCTGCCATCGTCCCGACTCCTGCCAGAGCTCGGCGGGCTGCACGGCCGGCATCAGGATCTCGAGCGCGCCGGCGCGATCCATCTCCTCGCGGACGATGCGCTCGACCTTGCGCATGGCGCGCAGACCGAGCGGCATCCAGGTGTACAGGCCGGAGGCGAGCGGCCGGATCAGGCCGGCTCGCAGCATGAGCCTGTGGCTGACGACCTCGGCGCCGGCAGGCACTTCCTTGAGGGTCGCGATGGGCAGGGAGGAAAGACGCATTCCGTTCCGGCCTTTTGAGATGGTTTCTAAGTAAATGGACTAAGTAGCTATATTAAATGTAAATATAGCTCGACAAGCAAATCCCGACCGAGGCGGCGCCAATTCTAGCAGGCTGTTGAAAAACTCTGTTTTTCGGCAGCCTGCTAAGCGATGCACGGATGC
>JBOIDB010000010.1:0-32369 GCA_050740235.1 Gammaproteobacteria bacterium | reverse complement strand
CTCCTGCCTGCCGAGCGGCGCAGCGGAACGAATCCGTATACGCAAACGACACCCACGCTCTTGATCGCGAATCGCCCGACGCCCTCCGGCGGGGTTTTCGGACTTTCTCCGACCAAGCGAGTATCGGGGAGCGACTCGGAGGAAGTCCGGAGACCCCGCCGGCTCCCTTACATCGAAAGGTGCGCAGCGCATCATCATGCCGCCCGCATGAGCTGCTCGATTCGGTCAGGGTCGGTGGGCACGTCCTTGCTCAGGACCTCCGGATCACCGCGCGTGACGAGCACGTCGTCCTCGATGCGCACGCCGATGCTCCACCACTTGCGCGCGACGCCCTTCGAATCCGGCGGGATATAGATGCCCGGCTCCACCGTCATGACCATGCCGGGCTCCAGCACCCGCCACTCGTCGCCGACCTTGTAGTCGCCCACGTCGTGCACGTCCATGCCGATCCAGTGGCCCGTGCGGTGCATGAAGAATCGCGAGTAGGCGCGGTCCTTGATGAGCCCGGGCAGGCTGCCCTTGAGAAGGCCGATGCGCTTCAGGCCGCGCGTGATAGCGCGTACTGCCGCGTCGTGCGGATCGTTCCAGTGGTTGCCTGCCCGCACCTGATCGATAGCCGCGTGCTGCGCGTCGAGCACGATATCGTAGATCGCGCGCTGCTCGGCGGTGAAGCGGCCGTTGATCGGGAACGTGCGCGTGATGTCCGAGGCGTAGTAATCGTATTCGCAACCGGCATCGATAAGCAGCAGCTCGCCGTCGTTGAGCCGGGCGTTGTTGTCGTTGTAGTGCAGGATGCAGCTGTTGCGGCCGCCGCCGACGATCGGATGGTACGACGTTCCGATGCCGTTGCGGTGGAACTCGTGCATGAACTCCGCCTGAATCTCGTACTCCATCAGGCCGGGGCGGCAGGCACGCATCGCGCGCTTGTGCGCGCCCGCGGCGATTTTCGCCGCGCGCCGCATGGCACCGATCTCGGCGCGACTCTTGTAGAGACGCATGTCGTGCAGCAAATGGTCGAGCGCGACGAACTCCTGCGGCGTCTGCACGCCCGCGCGAACGCCCGCGCGCAGCTCGTTGACCCAGCCCATGAGTCGGGCGTCGAAATCCGGCTGCAAGCCCATCGTGTGATAGACGCGATCGCACTGCTCGAGGAGCCCCGGCACGATATCGTCGATGTCCGATATCGGGAAGGCGTCGTCGGCGCCGTATTCGGCGACGGCGCCGTCCTGTCCGGCGCGCGCGCCGTCCCAGATCTCCTTCTGCGGATCGCGTTCGCGGCAGAACAGGATGTACTCGCCTTGCGGGCGGCCGGGAATCAGCACCGCCACCGCCTCGGGCTCCGCGAAACCGGTCAGGTAGTAGAAGTCGCTGTCCTGGCGGAACTCGTAAGCCACGTCCCGATTGCGGATCCGGACGAGCGCGGAAGGCATGATGGCGATGCCGCCCTTGCCCATCATGCGCATGAGCTGACGGCGGCGCCTGGCAAATTCGTTCCTGTTCATGGGGCCTCGATGCAGAGTCGTCGTGCAGGACAAGCGAAGGTGGAACGCAACTATCGTACCATCGCGCAGGAGCCCGACGAAGCGCCCTCCCGGCGGGCGCTTCCGTCCATTTGACCGCGCCGGAGCGCGGTTCTATATTGCGTCCATGCCCAAGGCAACCGAAGCGGCTTCGAAGACGGTATTCGAGCTCGAGCTCAAGCGGCTCGAGAATCGTCTCGACGAGATCGTCGAAATCTGCAGCCAGCTTCAGGAGGAGAATCGCTCGCTGAAGCAACGGCAGGATGCCTTGTCCGCCGAGCGCGCCACTTTGCTGCAAAAGAACGAGCAGGTGCGCGCGCGTGTCGAGGCGATGATCACGCGACTGAAAGCAATGGAGCACGGCTCGTGAGCGAAGCATTCGCCCGGGTGAGCGTGCGCATCCTCGACAAGGAGTATCAGGTGTCCTGCCCTCTCGAGGAGCGCGCGGCCCTGCTCGATTCAGCCGAGCTGCTGAACGGCAAGATGCGCGAGATCCGGGACAGCGGCAAGGTCGTGGGCCTCGACCGCATCGCTGTCATGGCCGCGCTCAATCTCGCGCACGAAGTGCTCGAAGCCCGCGGCAAGGGCGCCGTGCTCGACAGCGATTTCGGGCTTCGGCTGAAGTCGATGCGCGAGCGGGTCGAGGCCGCCCTCCAGCGGGGCCAGCAGCTCGAGCTTTGAAGGAGCCGCCGATGGCATCATGCGGGAACTGTCAGCGGCTCGAAGGTTTTCGGCGTCTCCTGCGGTGTGCGATCCGGGCCGATAGATCTTTCGATCCTAATTACTGACGCAGGGGTCGCGGCTGTCGACGGCAGTGCGCACAACCGCCTCGGGCGGGGAGCCTTAGCTGTCACGAGCGACCCCACCTGTTGCTCGGGTTCGAGAGCAACGGTCCGGGACGGCACAGGCGGGAGACGCCACCTCATTTCCCCGCAGCGTCGCGGCGCTCCGTTCGCGGCGCATCGGCAGACACCGGACATCTACTCATGAAGGACGACCTGCGCCGGTCGATGCGCGCCGCCCGGCGGGCGCTGTCCGGCGACGAACGGCATCGCGCCGCCACAAGCCTGACCCGCATCATCGCCACCACGGCGTGGTATCGAGACAGTCGAACCATCGCCGCTTACGTCACGATCGACGGCGAAATCGATTTGACGCCGATCACCGGCCTCGCGCTCGAAGCCGGCAAGCGGGTGTTCCTGCCCATCGTCGAGAAGGACGGCTTGCTGCGATTCGCGGAGTCGGAGCCGGGCGCATCGATGCGGCCGAATCGCTACGGCGTGCCCGAGCCGAGCCGCGATACCACCCGCTTCATCGACTGCCGCGAGCTCGACCTGGCGTTGGTGCCGGTCGTCGCTTTCGACGCGCAGGGCCAACGCCTGGGCATGGGCGCCGGCTTCTACGACAGGACGTTCGCATTCCTCAACGCGCATCCGCGCGCCGCGCGCCCCATTCTGCTCGGTGTGGCTTTCGACCTGCAATTTACGGCAAAAATATCGCCCGATCCGTGGGACGTGCGGCTTAACGGCGTCGTGACCGAGCGCCGTCTTTACGATCCGCGCGACGCAAATCGCGCGTCATCGGCTCGCGATGACTGAAATTCGTTTCGTGACGTATCGCACAGTATGCTCGGCGACGGTCCGCGTCTAATTCGCGCGTCGAGCTAAGTTGCTGGAATTTTTACTGTTCTCGTATATACTCGACGTCGTACACCCCGACACGGAGACTACTATGGCTACTAAGACTACTGCGAGAAAGAAGGCTACGCGCAAAAAGAAGCCGACTTCCAAGAGGAAGGTGGCGGCCAAGCGCAAGTCTGCCACGCGCAAGAAAACCGCTGCGCGCAGGAAGAAGACCGCGGCGAAACGGAAGACGGTGAGCCGTCGGAAGAAGTCCGCGAGCAAGAAGAAGAAGTCGCCGGCACGACGCAAGAAGGCCGGCAAGAAAAAGGCCACACGCAGAAAGGCTGGCAAGAAGAAAAAGGCGTCCCGACGTAAGAAAAAGAAAGCGCCGGCGCGCAGGAAGAAAGCCGGCAAGAAAAAGACGTCACGCCGTAAAAAGAAGAAAGCCCCGGCACGCAAGAAAAAGGCTGCCAGGAAAAAGAAGAGGAAGGCTCCGGCACGCAAGAAGAAGGCCGGCAAGAAGCGCAAGGCATCGCGCAAGAAGAAGACTCCGTCTGTCCCGCCGACTCCCGCAACGACACCGTTCGGAGTCTGAGCGCCAGGCGAAGTCGAAACACCGCGGAGGTCTCCGCGTCAGCCCGGAAGGCTGCCCGGATTCTCCGCGGATCCTCGATCCAGTGCCCGCCCAGCGGGCACTTTTTTTTTCCCCGCCCGCCGTCTGTTAACCTGTCGACGGAGTCATGGACCAGGACGAAAAGAAACGTGCGGTCGCCCTGAAGGCGCTCGACTTCGTGCCGGCGGGCGCAATGCTGGGCGTCGGCACGGGCTCGACCGTGAACTGCTTCATCGAGGCGCTCGATTCCATCCGGGAGCGGCTCGACGCCGCGGTCTCGAGCTCCGTGGAAACGACGCGCCGGCTGCGGCGGCTGGGCATTCCCGTTCGCGAGCTCAATGATACCGGCGACACGGATGTGTACGTCGACGGTGCGGACGAGGCGGACGAGCACCTGCGGCTCATCAAGGGCGGCGGCGGAGCGCTGACGCGCGAGAAGATCCTGGCCGGCGCCTCACGCCGATTCGTCTGCATGGTCGACGACTCGAAGCTCGTGCCGGTGCTGGGCGCGTTCCCGTTACCTGTCGAAGTCATCCCGATGTCCCGGTCGTGGGTAGCGCGCCAGATGGTTCTCGCGGGCGGCCGCCCGGTCTGGCGCGACGGCTTCGTGACCGACAACGGAAATCACATACTGGACGTGCACGATCTGAAGATCGTCGATCCGGTCGAGCTCGAGCAGCGCCTGAATCAGATACCCGGCGTCGTCACGGTCGGCTTGTTCGCGCGCCGGCCAGCGGACGTGCTGCTCATCGGTGAATCGTCGGGCGTCAGGATCCTCGAGCGTTGACTCGACCGGACGATCGGAAAAGGGGACAGATCTATTTTTCCTGATTCATTCTCGCTTGAGGGAAGGAAAAATAGATCTGTCCCCTTTTTCCGGTTTGGCTGGGGGACGTGGATTCGAACCACGGTTCTCGGAGTCAGAGTCCGATGTCCTACCGCTAGACGATCCCCCAAATACGGGGTGCTGCGGGCGATCGGCCCGGCAGATCAGCGCTTCGAGAACTGGGTGGCGCGGCGCGCCTTGCGCAGGCCGACCTTCTTGCGTTCCACCTCGCGCGCGTCACGTGTCACGAACCCGCCCTGGCGCAACGCGCTGCGCAACGACTCGTCGTAATCCATCAGGGCGCGCGTCAGGCCGTGCCGGATTGCGCCGGCCTGACCCGTCGTGCCCCCGCCGCTGACGGTGACGGTGATATCGAAGGCATCGACGAGCTTCACCTGCTCCAGCGGCTGGCGCACGATCATGCGTGCCGTCTTGCGGCCGAAGAACTCGTCGATCGGACGGGCGTTGATCCGTATTTCGCCCTTTCCCGGACGCAGGAACACGCGCGCGGTCGAGGTCTTGCGCCGGCCCGTTCCATAACTCGCTGTTGCCATCGAAAGTCCTCGTATGTCCGTCGTGCCGGCAGTCAGAGCTCGAGCGTTTTCGGCTGTTGCGCGGCGTGGCCGTGCTCCGGTCCCGCATAGACGCGCAGCTTGCGATACATCTGCCTGCCGAGGGCATTCCTGGGCAGCATGCCTTTGACCGCGTACTGAATGGCCCGCTCGGGTGCTCTCGCGAGCAGCTTCTCGAGCGGCTCGGATTTCAGGTTGCCGATGTAGCCCGTGTGTCGATGATAGATCTTGTCGGTCAGCTTCTTGCCGGTGACGCGAATCTTCCCGGCGTTGACGACCACGATGTAGTCGCCGGTGTCGACGTTCGGCGTGTATTCGGGCTTGTGCTTGCCGCGCAACCGGCGCGCGATCTCCGACGCAAGGCGGCCGAGCGTCCGATCGGTCGCGTCGATCAGATACCAGTCGCGGTGCACGGTCTGCGCGTTGGCGGAAATGGTCTTCATGTCACTCGGGAGCAAAGGTCCGGACGAAAAGCAGGTAATTTTATTGAATGGGAGTCCGGTTTGCAATGCGGGCGGGGCTCGTCAAATCCGCAGCCGCTGCACGACGCGCCCGTGCTGCAGGTGCTCGTCGACGATTTCGTCGACGTCCTCCTCGTCGACGTAGGTGTACCAGACCCCCTCGGGATAGACCACCACGATCGGCCCTTCCTCGCAGCGATCGAGGCAGCCGGAGGCATTCACGCGCACGCCGCCCGGGCCCGAGAGCCCCAGGGCCTTGGCCCGCTTTTTGGCGTGCGCGCGCATCTCGGCGGCTCCGGCGTTCTGGCAGCATTGCCTGCCGCCTTCGCGCTGGTTGATGCAGAAGAAAGCATGGCGGCGGTAGTAGGACATCGTCCTATAATAGGTGCATGCTTCCGCGGCGACAAAGCCTCGTCGACCGGTTGATCATCGGCGTCGATCGCGCGCTCAAGTCGTACCTCGGCGGCGCACCCGCTCCCGGGCGGCCGAATCCCGCCGCCGCGCTGGAAAGCGATCGCCTCGCGGCGCGCGAACGGCGGCATGCCGCCGGCCTGATGCGCGTGAACCACGCCGGCGAAGTCGCGGCTCAGGCGCTGTACCGCGGGCAGGCGGTAGCAGCGGGCCGCCGCGCCGTACGCGAGGCGATGGATCGATCCGCCGCCGAGGAGGGCGATCATCTGGCCTGGTGCGAGCAGCGGCTGACCGAGCTCGGCGGCCGCACCAGCCTGCTGAATCCGCTCTGGTACGCCGGGTCGTTCGCGATCGGCGCTCTTGCGGGGTTGACGGGCGATCGCTGGAGCCTCGGTTTCGTTGCGGAAACCGAGCGTCAGGTCGTCGCGCACCTGCAGGATCACCTGGGGCGACTGCCTGATTCCGACGCGCGCAGCCGGGCGATCGTCCGTCAGATGCAACGCGACGAGGCTAACCACGGTCATCGCGCGACACGCGCGGGCGGCGCCGTCCTGCCGGCGCCCGTGCGCGCCGCCATGCGCCTGAGCTCGAAGCTGATGACGCGGAGCTCGTACTGGGTCTAGAGCAGGGTCCCTGAGGGATGGTCGGGGAGGATCGGCCGCGCTTGCCCTTCTGCGCCGAGTAGTTTAAAAAGTCCGGGGGGTATCAAGTAAAACAGTAACGCTCGGGCGCTCGAGCCCGCAGGAAATGCTATGGATAATCCGCCCAAGCATTTGAGCGACGTGCCGGCGATCAATCGGTTCCTCGGCTACTGTCGCACTCGCACCATTCCGTCCAAGACAGTCGTCATCCATGCGGGTGATCTGCCGGACATCCTCTATTACATCGTCGAAGGTTCCGTCGAGGTGATGATCGAGGACGAGGATGGCAACGAAATGGTGCTCGCCTACCTGAACAAGGGGCAGTTCTTCGGCGAGATGGGCCTGTTTTACGAGCAACCGACCCGCAGCGCGTGGGTGCGCACGCGCAGCGAGTGTGAAATCGCCGAAATGACCTATCCGCGCTTCCGCCAGATCGCCAGCGAGAGCCCGGGGCTGGTGTTCGAGCTGGCCACGCAGCTCGCGAGCCGCCTGGACCGCACGAATCGCAAGCTGGGCGACCTGGCTTTCGTCGATGTGACCGGAAGAGTCGCCCACGCCATCATGGATCTGTGCAGCGAGCCCGATGCGATGACCCATCCGGACGGGATGCAGATCAAGGTCAGCCGCCAGGAACTCAGCCGACTGGTCGGATGCTCACGTGAGATGGCGGGCCGCGTGCTCAAGGTGCTCGAGGATCAGGGACTGGTATCGGCGAACGGCAAGACGATCGTCGTCTACAACACCCGCCCGGTTCCGGTCAAGGCCTGATTCGTTCCCCTCCTCCCCGGCGAGGGAGCGTTCAGGAATCGCGTTCGCGTGCCTGGGCGATCTCGCGGCGCATTGCGGCTATCGTTTCGGCGTAATCGCTACTGCCGAAAATCGCCGAGCCGGCGACGAACGTATCCGCGCCGGACCGGGCAATCTCGGCGATATTGTCGACTTTCACCCCGCCGTCGACCTCGAGGCGGATATCGCGGCCGCTGGCATCGATGATCGCCCGCGCGCGGGCGATCTTGCGCAGGGCCGAGGGGATGAACTTCTGGCCGCCGAAACCGGGATTGACGGACATCACCAGCACGAGATCGACACGCTCGATGACGAATTCGAGCCAGTCGAGCGGCGTCGCCGGATTGAATACCAGACCGGCATCGCAGCCCAGGTCGCGAATGAGCTCGAGGCTGCGGTCGAGGTGGCGTGTCGCCTCCGGATGGATGCTCAGGCAGCTTGCGCCGGCCGCCGCGAAGTCGGGAATGATGCGGTCGACGGGCTCGACCATCAGGTGCACGTCGATCGGCGCGTCGACGCCGTAGGCGCGCAGCGCCTGGCAGACCACCGGCCCCACCGTCAGGTTCGGCACGTAATGATTGTCCATCACGTCGAAATGGATCATATCGGCGCCGGCCGCGAGGACGGCGTCGACCTCATCGCCGAGCCGGGCAAAATCGGCGGAGAGGATCGAGGGGGCGATGCGATCATCGCGCATGCGGATCTCCAGCTTGTGCCACTTGGTATCGTTCCGGTCCGTGATTATCGCTTATAGCCATCCATGCAGGGCGGATATCAGATCGGCCCTACTTGATGCCGCGCTGCTTCTTGATCTTGTCGTAGGCCGCGCGGATCTCGCGGGTGCGCACGCGCGCGTTCTCCATCATCGACTCGGGCAAGCCTTTCGCCACCAGCTTGTCGGGATGATGCTGATTCATGAGGCGGCGGTACGCCGTCTTGATCTCCTTCTCGCTCGCGTTGCGCTCGACGCCCAGCACCTGATACGCCTCGTCGAAATCGCGGGCCGACGGGGCCGTGCCGGCGCGCCGATTCCGGAAAGCATGCTGCGCGCGCACGAGCGCTTCGATCTGCGCCAGGTCGACGCGCGACAGGCCGAGCATGCTGCTGATCCGCCAGAGGATCTCGCGCTCCACCTGACTGATGCCGCCACCGGCCATCGCCGCCTGCACCTGGATCTCGACGAAAGCGCGCAGCAGCTCGCGACGGCCGAAGCAGGCCTGCCGGAAGCGCTCGACCATCCGATCGAGCGAGAACTCCGGCTGCTTGCCCGCCGTGAAATGCTCGATAGCGGCCTGCACCTGCTCGGGCGACAGGCGCATGTGATACATGACGCCGCGTGCCGCCCGGATCTCGTCCTCGGACACGCGCCCGTCGGCTTTCGCGACATGGCCCATGACCGAGAAAGTGGCGCGGAAAAACGAATCCTGGATGCGCCGCGGGTCGACGCGCGCCGACCATCCTGCCGCGGATCCGGCGCCGCCGCGCAGGCTGCGCTCGAGACCGCGATCGAACTGATGGCCGATGATGACGCCAATCAGCAGGCCCCACCCGCCGAGCAGCAGCAGGCCGAGTAGCCCGCCGATGAGCTTGCCCCAGATCATCAGGCGCGCGATGGGCGCGCTTGCGATGCACGCAGCCGGACGACTTGACCGGCTCCGGCGGCGACTGCAAGACTTCGCGCTGTTCGACGACTCATCGGCATGCGGATGCGGGAAAGAAAAGCGATGGTAGCAGGAGAGTCCCGGCCCGGCACCGGGCCGCTGCCCTGATGCCGCAGGCCGGGACGCTGTTCGAGTCCGCGCTCGTCAGCCTGCCGCGCATTGCCCGCGGCAAGGTACGCGATATCTATGTTGTCGACGACCGGCATCTGCTGATCGTCGCGACCGACCGCCTGTCGGCGTTCGATGTCGTGCTGCCCGACCCGATACCCGACAAGGGCCGGGTATTGACCGCGATCTCGAACTTCTGGTTTCGGCAGACCGCATCGCTTGTGCCGAATCACTCGAGCGATATGACGCTCGAGGCGGCCGTGCCAGATGCGGCGCAGCGCGCGCCGCTGGAGGACCGCGCGGTCGTGGTGCGGCGTCTGAAGCCGCTGCCGATCGAGGCCGTCGTGCGCGGCTACCTGATCGGCTCGGGATGGAAGGATTATCAGGCGACCGGCCGGCTCTGCGACATTGCGCTGCCGGCCGGCCTGCGCATGGCGGACCGGCTTCCCGAGCCGCTGTTCACGCCTGCAACCAAGGCCGAGCGCGGCGCGCACGACGAGAACATCGGCTTCGGCCGGGTCGTCGAATTGATCGGCCCGGAAGTGGCGGAGAAGATACGTGACGCGTCGTTCCGACTGTACGAGTTCGCAGCTAGCCACGCTCTGGAGCGCGGTATCATCATCGCCGATACGAAGTTCGAATTCGCCGTCGACGACGCCGGCACGCTCGTGCTCATCGACGAGGCGCTGACACCGGATTCATCGCGCTTCTGGCCGCTGGATCTGTATCGGCCCGGCGCCAGTCCGCCGAGCTTCGACAAGCAGTACGTGCGCGATTATCTCGAGACGCTCGACTGGAACAAGCAGCCGCCGGCCCCGCGTCTGCCGGCGGAGGTCATCCGCCGCACGAGCGAGAAATACCGCGAGGCATTGCGCTTGCTGACAATCAGCGCGTCGCGATGATCCACACCGCATGCACGATGCCGGGAATGTAGCCCAGCAGCGTCAGCAGGATGTTGAGCCAGAACTGCGGGCCGATGCCGACCTGGAGAAACACGCCGAGCGGCGGGAGCAGAATGGCACAGATGATCCGGATGATATCCATGCGGCCCGGCCGTCAGACGCGGTCTCTCAGCTCCTCCACCCCATAGCCCTCGGCGCAATGATTACAGCAGAAGAATATGCCGCCGGCCTCCAGGCCGTGGCCGATGATGCGCACACCGCATTGCTGGCAGGTCGGCGCAAGCTCGTGTATCGCGCATTCGAAGCTGTCGAATACGTGCGTGCGGCCGTCCATGACAATCTCGAACGACTTGTCGTAGTCGTTCTCGCAGACTTCGCATTTCGCCATCGGAATCCCTCACGATCGTATGGATGAGTCCACAGCAACGGCTGCGGCGTTGATGGCATGCGACGATGCAATGAGCGTGCCAGTGCAGGCGCTCGAAACTCTCCCGCTGCCTGCAGCGCGCCCGCCCGGCTTACAATCCTTCCTGTAAGACTGGCCGTGTCGAGCACATTGCCGCCCGCACGGCATTGATGCGATTATCCCTGCGCCGGCTGCGGGCCGCCCGCGGCACACTGGGGAAGCATGTTGCAAGGCATTCTCAACAGGATCAGAGCCGAAATCTGGGGCCGCGAGCCGGAGCAGCTGGACTGGTGGCACGGCCGCGCGGTACGCATTGCGCGCTTCACTTACGCCATCATCCGCGATCTCGCCGAAGGCCAGCTCAGCCTGCGCGCGATGAGCCTCGTGTACACCACGCTGCTGTCCATCGTCCCGCTGCTCGCGTTCAGCTTCTCGGTGCTCAAGGGCTTCGGCGTCCATAATCAGGTGCGGCCGTTCCTCGAGCGATTCGCCGAGCCGCTCGGCGAGCGGGGCGGCCAGATCGTCAACAACGTCATCAATTTCGTCGACAACATGCAGGTCGGCGTGCTGGGCGCGCTGGGTCTCGGCTTCCTCATCTACACGGTCATCTCGCTGGTGCAGAAAGTCGAAGGCGGCTTCAACTACGTCTGGCGCGTGGATCATCCACGCAGCATCGCCCGTCGGTTCAGCGATTACCTGAGCGTCATCCTGGTCGGTCCGCTGCTCATGTTCTCCGCGATCGGGATCGTAGCGTCGATCGGCAACAACAGAATCGTCGACCGCGTGCTGTCGATCGAGCCCGTCGGCAGCATCCTGGTCATCGTCGGGGGGTTCATGCCGCTGATCCTGATCAGCAGCGCGTTCACGTTCTTCTATATTTTCGTGACCAACACGCGCGTGCGTCTCCGGTCCGCGCTGACCGGTGGCGTCACCGCCGGCATCCTGTGGCTGATCGTCGGCTTCTTCTTCCGCTCGTTCGTCGCCTCGTCGACGCAATACGCCGCCATCTACTCCGGCTTCGCCATCGTCATACTCGCCATGATCTGGGTGTACCTGAACTGGTTCATTCTGCTGCTCGGCGCGCAGATCGCCTTCTATCATCAGCATCCGGAATTCCTGCGCATCGGCCACCGGCCCGTGCTGCTCAACAACCGCGCGCGCGAGCGGTTGGCGCTGCTGATCATGTATCACATCGGCCGGCGCCACCGCTCCACCGAACCGGAGCTGACCCCGGACGATCTCAATCACGAGCTCGGCCTGAGCGGAAACGTCATCGGCGGAGTGCTCGCGGCGCTCAGCCGGCACGGGCTCGTCATCAAGGCGGACAACGGCCGACTGCTGCCGGGCCGCGATTCAGAGGTCCTGCAACTCGGCGATATCATGGCCGCGGTGCGCGGCGACAGCGAAGACCATACGCTGACACGAGCGCGGTCCGTCGAGTCCGTCGACGACATCATCGGCGATTTGCAGACGGCTATCGAAAGTGCGCTCGCCGAGCGCACGTTGAAGGATATCATCACGCGAAAAGATCGCTGAGATCGGGCTGCCGGCCCGGTTCAGGCCCCGGCTATCGTCATCCGTTCGACGAGGATGGAGCCCGTGCGCACCGCGCCGCGCGTGTCGGTGTCGGTGCCGATGGCGACGATGCCCGCGAACATATCGCGCAGGTTGCCGGCGATCGTGATCTCGTGCACCGGAAAGGCGAGCCTGCCGTCCTCGACCCAGAAACCCGCCGCTCCGCGTGAGTAATCGCCCGTCACGCCGTTGACGCCCTGCCCCATCAGCTCCGTGACGAGGAGTCCACGATGCATGGCGCGAAGCAGCGCGTCGCGGTCCTGGCCGGTGTCGGAGACGACGAGATTGTGCACGCCGCCCGCGTTGCCGGTGGTTTCGCGGTTGAGCTTGCGCGCGGCATAGCTGTCGAGCACGTAACCTTGCAGGATGCCGCCGGCGACCAGCGCCCGATCGCAAGTCGCGACCCCCTCGGCATCGAACGGCGCGCTCGCGGACGCCCTGGGGATATGCGGCCGCTCGTCGATAGCGACGAACGAGGGAAACACCTGCCGGCCCTCAGCGTCCAGCAGGAACGACGCGCGGCGGTACTGACTGCCGCCGCGAATCGCCGTCAGGAAATGCCCGAGCAGCCCGCGGGCGATTTCCGCCGCGAACAGCACCGGCGCCGTGCAAGTCGCGATCTTGCGCGAGCCGAGCCGCTGCAGCGTCCGCTGCGCCGCCCGCCGGCCCACGCTGGCAACTTCGTCGAGCTCCTCCGGCGCGCGCGCCGAGGTATACCAGTAATCGCGCTGCATGCCGTTTTCGTCGCGGCCGAGCACGGCGCAGCTCAGATCGTGCCGGGTGCGCTCGAAGCTGCCGATGAAGCCATGCGAATTGCCGTAGGCGCGCAAGCCCTGATGCGTGCTCAACGACGCGCCCTCGGAGTTGTCGATGCGGTCATCGACCTCCAGGGCAGCCGCTTCGCAACTCGTCGCAAGCTCGATCGCATCCTCCGGTGTCAGCGGCCAGGGATGGCATAGATCGAGATCGGGAACCTCGGTCGCCATGCGCTCGGCGTCGGCCAATCCCGCGCACTCGTCCTCGGCCGTGAAGCGCGCGATCGAGCAGGCTTTCTGCACCGTCACGCGCAATGCGTCCGGGCTCAGGTCGGCCGTGCTGGCCGAGCCTTTGCGGCGGCCGAAGTAGACCGTGACGCCGAGGCCGCGATCGCGCTGATACTCGAGCGTGTCGACTTCGCCGAGGCGCACGTTGGCGGTGAGGCCGTTGTCCAGGCTCGCGCCGGCCTCGGCCTGGTCGGCGCCGCAGGCCTTCGCGTGCGCGAGCACGTCGGCGACCAGGGTTTCGAGAGCCTCGCGCCCGAGCGCCGGCGCTGTGATCGGAGCTCCGTTCATACGGGGAAGCCTATCTCATGACGCAGCGCGAGTCGCGTATTATGGCCCCGTGACGATTTCCCCTTCCTTCAGACCGGACGATATCGCGTTCGATGCGGCGTTTGCGCGCGCGCAGTTCGCCGGTCTGGACGGTGAGAGCGTATTTCTCGACAACGCTGGCGGCTCGCTGGTGCTCGAGCGCGTCGTGGCCGACGTATCGGACTACATGCGCCGCTGTCCCGTGCAGCTGGGCGCCAGCTACGCCGCATCCGCCGAGGCGGCCCGACGCATGCAGGCCGCGCGCGCTGCGCTCGCGCTGCTCGTGGGCGGCGGCAAAATCGGCGCGGTGCAGCCGGAGGAAATCCTGCTCGGCGCATCCTCGACGGCGCTGTTGCGCCGACTGGCCGACGCGAAGCGCGACAGCCTCGTTTCCGGCGACGAGATCATCGTGAGCGAGGCCGATCACGAGTCCAATATCACGCCCTGGCTCAGGCTGGCGCGGCGAGGCGTGGTCATCCGTGTCTGGCATGTCAACCGCGACAGCCTCGACCTGGAGCTCGACGATCTCGAAAACCTGATGAGCGCGCGCACGCGGCTCGTGTGCTTCACGCAGGCGACGAACATCACGGGCACGCTCACGCGCGCGCGCGACGCCATCCGCATCGCGCACGAGCACGGCGCCGAAGTCTGCCTGGACGGCGTTGCCGTCGTGCCGCACCGATTGACCGACGTCGTGCAGCTGGACGCCGATTACTACGTGCTCAGCCTCTACAAATGCTTCGGTCCTCACCTCGCGCTCATGTACGGCAAGCGCGAACGGCTCGAATCGCTGGCCAATATCAATCACATGGACGTCGGTCACGAAAAGCTGCCCTGGAAGCTCGAACCGGGCGCCTTCGCCTACGAGCTCGCCTGGGGCGCGCGCAATATTGCGGCGTATCTCGCGGAGCTCGGCGCCCGCCATGGCGAAACGGCGGGCGAGGCTGAGCGGCTCGCGCGGGCTTTCATGGCGATCACCGCCCATGAAACGCGGCTCGCCGGCCGCCTGCTCGATTATCTGCACGGCAAGCCCGGCGTCACGATCATCGGCAACCGCCGGGCCGATGCGCGACGGCTGCCGATCGTCTCTTTCACCGCGCGCGGCAGGCAGCCGGCGGAGGTCGTCGCCGCCGCCGACCGGCACGACATCGGCATCCGTCACGGTCATTTCTACGCCCTGCGGATGATGCGGGCGCTGGGTCTCGGGCAAGCCGGCGTCACGCGCGTCTCGCTGGCTCACTACAACACGGCCGGTGAGATCGACCGGCTCATCGAGGTGCTCGAGAGGGTGCTCTGATAGACTGTGCCGTTCGGCATCGATACGTGCTCCAATGGCGCAGAAAAAAGGCAGACAGGACAATCAGCCGCTGGTCGGCGTCATCATGGGTTCGGGCTCCGACTGGGAGACGATGCGCCACGCCGCCGCGCGACTGGAAGAGCTCGGCATCGCGTACGAAACCCGGATCATCTCCGCGCATCGCACGCCCGATCTGCTTTTCGAGTATTGCGCCTCGGCGCGGCAACGCGGCCTCGAAGTGATCATCGCGGGGGCCGGAGGCGCGGCCCACCTGCCCGGCATGGCAGCCGCCAAGACTTCACTGCCGGTGCTGGGCGTGCCGGTACAGTCGCAGGCGCTCCACGGGCTCGACTCGCTGTTGTCCATCGTCCAGATGCCGGGCGGCGTGCCGGTCGGCGCGCTGGCCATCGGCGCGCCCGGCGCGGCCAATGCAGCCCTGCTCGCAGCCGCGATTCTTGCAAACCGGCACGGCGGCATCCTGAGTGCGCTCGAGGCGTTTCGCAGCCGCCAGACCGAGACCGTGCTTGCCAACGGCGATCCGCGCGCCGAATCCTGAATGCCACCCGCCGTGAGACTCGGCATCATCGGCGCGGGCCAGCTCGGGCGCATGCTTGCGCTCGCCGGATACCCGCTGGGTCTGCGCTTCGTCTTCCTCGACAAGAGCGCCGATGCGCCCGGAGGCCAGGTCGGCAGTCTCATCACCGGCGACTTCGACGATGCCGACAAGCTGCGGGAGTTGGCCGACGCCGTCGACGTCATGACTTTCGACGTGGAGAACGTGCCCGTCGATGCGATTCGCTCGATCGCCCGCCGCGTCCGTTTCCTTCCGCCGGTGCGCGCGCTCGAGGCGGCGCAGGATCGCCTCGCGGAAAAGACGCTGTTCGAATCGCTCGGGATCCCCACGCCGAAGTTTCGCGCCGTCGACGATCCGGCGGACTTGCGTGAAGCCGCGCGCCCGATCGGCTATCCGGCGGTGCTCAAGACCCGGCGCCTCGGCTACGACGGCAAGGGCCAGAAGCATCTGTTCAGCGACGCGGACATCGAGCCCGCGTGGGCGGCGCTCGGCCACGTGCCCCTGATTCTCGAAACCCGGGTTCCATTCGACTTCGAGGTGTCGGTCATCGGCGTCCGCAGCACCAACGGAGAAACCGCAAGCTATCCGATCTCCCGAAATCATCATGAAGGCGGCATCCTGCACCATTGCATCGCGCCGTTCGTCGATGCGCATTTGCAGGCCGAGGCGGAAGAGTATCTGGCGCGCATGTTCGAGCACCTCGATTACGCAGGCGTGCTGACGATCGAGTTTTTCGTCCGCGACGGCGAGCTCATGGCCAACGAGATGGCGCCGCGCGTGCACAACTCCGGGCACTGGACGATCGAGGGCGCGGTGACGAGCCAGTTCGAGAACCATATCCGGGCCGTGCTCGGCCTGCCGCTCGGCGATACCGTCGCCATCGGTTGCTCGGGCATGGTCAATTTCATCGGCTGGCTGCCGCCGCTCGAACGCGTGCTTGCCATTCCCGGTTCGCATTACCACAGCTACGGCAAGGAACCCCGCCCGCTCCGCAAGCTCGGTCACTGCACGGTCACTGCGTCGTCTGCCGCGGTACGCGACGAGCGTCTCGACGAGCTGCTGGCTATGAACGAAGCGGGCGATGCCGTGTCGCACGGTCGTCCCTGACCGCGGGCGGTTGCGCGACTGTGACTGGAAGATGGGTTCTAATGCTCCAATTTGCCCGCGCTTTGGTTTACGCTTGGATATTCGGTTGAAGGACCAGCTTGCCCGGAATGTATCTCGAATTATTCAAGCTTGATGAATTCCCGTTTCGTCTGAGCCCGGACCCCCAGTTCGTCTACTGGAGCAAGCAGCACTCCAGGGCCAAGGCGTACATGGAGTCGACCATCTGGCTCACCGACGGATTCGTCGTCATCACCGGCGAAATCGGCTCGGGCAAGACGACGCTCATTCAATCGTTTCTCTCGGAGCTCGAGGACGACGTCGTTTTCGCGCAGGTCTCGCAGACGCAGATCTCGCCCGTGCAGTTTCTCCAGGCGGTGCTCGTCGAGTTCGGCTTCCAGCCGTTCAAGAAGCGCAAGGCCGAGCTGCTCGACATGCTCAACATGTACCTCATCGAGCAGTTCGCGGAAGGCCGCAAGGTGGTGCTGATCATCGACGAGGCGCAGAACCTGAGCACCAAGGTGCTGGAGGAAATCCGGCTGTTGTCGGGCGTCGAGACGCACAAGGAGAAAGTGCTGCGCATCATCCTGGCAGGCCAGCCCGAACTCAACCGCACTCTCGACTCGCCGGAGCTCGTGCAGCTCGCGCAGCGGGTCCGCTTGCGTTTCCACCTCGGCCCGTTGACCAGCCGGGAGACGCGCGCCTATATCCAGCAC
The DNA here is from genome assembly GCA_050740235.1 of Gammaproteobacteria bacterium. Taxonomy (GTDB): domain Bacteria; phylum Pseudomonadota; class Gammaproteobacteria; order Steroidobacterales; family JACDCP01; genus JACDCP01. The sequence goes on along the minus strand of JBOIDB010000010.1, from coordinate 15,225 downwards.
CGGCTGGATATCGCCGGCGCCCGCGGGCGGGAGATCTTCACCGAGGAAACGCATCCGATCATCACGCGCTATTGCGGCGGCATACCGCGGCTCATCAACACGCTCTGCGATACAGCGCTGCTGTGCGCCTATGCCGACGAAACCGATGTCGTCACGGCGGAATACATCGAGAGCGCCATCGAGGAGCTGCAGTGGGTGGAGTTCAGCGAGCGCACGAGTCGATTCATGGACCAGCGCACCGACCCGAGCATGTCGGGAAGCCTCGTCATCGGCAAGCTGCTGGTGGCACAGAACGGACAGGCCACCGGAGAAGTGCCGATCACGCCCGGACGCCTCATCATCGGCCGCACGCCCGACAACGACGTCCGCCTGAACAGCAAGTTCGTGAGCCGCCATCATGCGCAGATCATCACGGACATGCAGCACTCGATCCTCGAGGACCTGAACAGCACGAACGGCGTTTACGTACGCCAGCAGCGCATCAAGAAGCATCGCCTGCGCGACGGCGACATCATCCAGATCGGCAAGCACGAAGTGCGCTATGTCGACGAGCGCGGCGCGCTGAGCCAGCGCATCGTCAACCGCGCCGGAGGTGAGTGACCGCGCCGGTCAGTCCGGCATCATGCGGTGCGGCTGGCGCGGTCTCGCGTCGTCACGATCGGGCGATGTCCGCGGCGCCGGCCGACCCGAAGGCTGGACGGGCCGTACCTGTCGCGGCGGCGGGTTGAAGTCGCGCGGCGGCGTGGGCCGGACGACGGCGCTCGGCGGAGGCGTGGCCGGGGGCGGGCTGGCCGGAGGCGGGTCGGCAGGAGGCCGGGTTATTGGCCGGCGCACGCGTCCTATGAAGTGGGGGTCATAGTAATAGCCGTACGGATAGCGGTCGTACGTCGAATAGAAAGGCCGCCCGTAGTACAGGCCGTAGTCGAACGAATGGCTGTGCCGCCCGTACCCTTCGCCGTACGGGTCATAGGGGTCGCCATAGTACCCGGCCGTCTCGTACGGCCACGTCACACAGCCCCCCGCCGCGATCAGCGCGGCGACGATCAATGCCCGTTCGACGATTCGCAGGGCGGCGTTTCGTGGCTGGTTCATATGCATTTTAGACTCCGGCAAAGGGCATGGGTTCAGCCCGTTCCACCGACGGTAAGGCCATCGATCCGCAGGGTCGGCTGGCCGACGCCCACCGGCACCGACTGGCCATCCTTGCCGCAGACTCCGACTCCTTGGTCGAGCTTCAGGTCGTTGCCGACCATCGACACGCGGGTCAGCACGTCGGGGCCGTTGCCGATCAGCGTCGCGCCCTTGACCGGACGTGTCAGCCGGCCGTTCTCGATGAGCCGCGCCTCGCTCGCCGAGAACACGAACTTGCCCGACGTGATGTCCACTTGCCCGCCACCGAAGTTCGAGGCGTACAGCCCGCGCTCTACTGAAGCGATGATCTCCGCCGGATCGTGCGGGCCCGGCAACATATAAGTGTTGGTCATGCGCGGCATCGGCAGATGGGCGAAAGACTCGCGGCGGCCGTTGCCCGTCGAGCGCATGCCCATCAGGCGGGCGTTGAGCTTGTCCTGCATGAAGCCTTTCAGCACGCCGTTCTCGATGAGCACGGTGCGCGCGGTAGGCGTGCCCTCGTCGTCGACGTTGAGCGAGCCGCGGCGGCCGTCGAGCGTGCCGTCGTCGACGACCGTGCAAAGGGGCGACGCCACGCGCTCGCCGCGGCGGCCGACGAACGCCGACGTGCCCTTGCGATGGAAGTCGCCTTCCAGCCCGTGGCCCACCGCCTCATGCAGCAGCACGCCAGGCCAGCCGGGGCCGAGCACGACTGTCATGCTGCCGGCCGGCGCCGCCACGGCATCGAGGTTCGCGAGCGCCTGACGCGCCGCCTCGCGCGCGTGCTGCAGGGCGCGGTCGCCCTCCAGGAAGCCGGCATATCCCCAGCGTCCGCCGCCGCCGCTGGAGCCGTGTTCGCGGCGGCCGTCCTGCTCGGCGATCACCGCCACGCTGAGGCGAACCAGCGGGCGGACGTCCGCGGCGAACGTGCCGTCGCTACCGACGACGAGCACCATTTCATGCACCGCGGTCAGGCTGGCCATGACCTGGCTCACGCGCGGGTCCACGCGCCGCGCTTCGGCGTCCACTCGCTCGAGCAGTCGCACCTTTTCGGGATCGCCGAGGGTTTCGAGCGGATCGACGGCCGGATAGAGATCGTGGCCCGCGCCGGCATGCCATGCCTGGACGCGGCCGGCGGGACCGCCCTGCCGCGCGATCGCGCGCGCGGCTTTCGCCGCCTGTGTCAGCGCGGGCAGCACGATCTCGTCGGAGTACGCGAATCCGGTTTTCTCACCGCTGATCGCGCGCACGCCCACGCCCTGCTCGAAGCTGTGCGTGCCTTCCTTGACGATGCCGTCTTCGAGCGACCACGACTCGTGGCGGACGACCTGAAAGTACAGGTCCGCGCTGTCGATCGCCTGGCTCATCATCGTGCCCAGCGAACGGCTGAGATGACGGTCTTCGAGGCCGTGTCGCTCCAGAATCCGCCGCCGGGCGATGTCCAGTGCCTGCTCGCTCATGTTCCGCTGTCCTTTCTCTGATCGGGCAATTCCGCAGGCCGCGCCGTACGGTCCCGCGCGGCGTCTCCGGCAGGCTCATCCGCTTTCTGCACCGGCGCGATGCGCTCGACCTGCGGGTCTTCCCAGCTCCCGCCCACATGATAGTAGACCTGGGTCATGCCCTTGATGGGTTTCTTGAAGATCTGCGAGAACAGCAGCATGGCGGCGGCCACCTGCGGCCCGCCGGCCAGAAAGGCCGCGATCGGCAGCGTCGTGCCGACGTTGGTGCTGACGACCGCCGTCTGATCGTAGTCGCGCGCGGCCAGACCCGCGCGGCCGACGATGCCGATGTCCGCGGCCGGGCCCTCGAGCAGCAGGTTCGAAGTGTAGGCCTGCCCGTCCTCGATGGAGAAATCGCCCGCAACCTTGTCGAAGGCCAGCCCTTCGGTGAAGACGTCACGAAAATCGAGGCCCAGCCGTCGCGGCAGCGCGGCCACGCTCAGCAGTCCGAATACGCGCCCGGCCCCCGGCTCGATGTCGTTCACCTGGCCGTCGTCCAGCCGCACGCTCGCCTCGCCGGAAAGCCCGGCGAGTATTTCGCCGGTCGGCGCGTCCGGCCAGCGCAGATCGAAGGTCGCCGCGCCCGAATCGGCATCGACGATTTCGCCGTAGCCGAGGGCGGACAACGTGGCGCCGACGTCGCCGCTCTCGACCTCGAGCGACACGCGCGTCTGCTGGCCGCCGGAGGTGACCACCCAGGCGCCCGTGCCGGTGGCCTGAAACGCCTCCGCCTTCGTCGCCAGACTCGTCATGCTCAGCCCGTCCGGCACGCGCGCGAGCTTCGCCTCCACGGCGCCGAGCTGGCGCTCTCCCAAGGCGAAGTCGTCGATGCGAATGTCCATCGCCGGCAGGCTGCGCGGATCGCGCTGCGAGGCGTCGGAGGGCGCCTGCGGATCCTTCGCCGCGAGCTGCAGTCGATCCATGCGCAGCAGCAGAGGGGATGCCTGTAAGTCGAATGGCAGGAAGATGGCCCCGGCGACCGTCCCGCTGTCGATCTCGATCAGCCATTCGCGCGCGCTGCGATCCAGGCTGAGCTGCACCGGACCCGGCACGTGCTGATCGAAGGCATACAGATCATCCATCATGAGACGGGCCGATCGAAACGCATCGGCGAATCCGTCCGACGCCGCTTCACCCTGCTCCCGGCGCAACGCCAGCCAGTCGTCGAGCCTGAGCTCCGGCAGCCGCCCCTGCAGCACGAAGCCGCCCGTTTCCGGGAGCTCGGGCTGTCCGCCGCCGAAGCGGGCAGCCCCCTTCTCGAGCCCCCACCCCTGCGCGGATTTGACGAGCTCGGCCCGCAAGCGCACGAACGCATCACTGCCGCCGTCTGTCGGCTGCGAGCCGTTACCCGAGCCCCAGTTGCCGTTTATGTTCAGCCGGCCGCTTTCGGGAAACCGGAAGCCCATGGCGAACGGCACCGTGGTTTCCGGAGCCTTGCCGAACGGCGCCGGCAGCTCGACCCCCATGCCCTTCAGGTTCGATTCGATGCGCACCGAGAACGGCGGCGGATCGACGGCATCCGCGGCCGGAAACCGCGCTGTGGCGAGCCAGGGCGTGTCGCCCTCGATCCGGTTCACGAGCGGAAAGTCGAGGTGTTCCCCGAGCTGAGGCGCGCTCATCCTTCCGCTGACGACGGCAACCGCGCGAACGTTGGGCGTACTTGCGCCGCCCGGCAGCACTTCCAACTGCACCGGCCGGCCGAAGAGGCTGGCCTCGATCCCGTCGCCGGATACGTAGCCGTCGGCGAGGCGCAGCGCGCCGACGATGCCCTCGAAGCGTGGTTCGATGCCCTGCAGCCCGATCACGCCGTCCTCGAGGGTCAGCATCGCGCCGACACGCCTGTCGGCCAGGCTCTTGATCGGCAGTTCCAGATCGAGATCGACCTGACCCTGTCCACCGCCGACCTCGATGCGGTCGGCGAACGGACCGAGGTGGCCCTTGAGTGGACTTTCCATCAAGTAATTGTGCACGTCGCCCAAGGATCCCTGCGTGCGCCCTTCGAGCAGCAGCCGGCCGTCGCGCAGATCGGCAAAGCCGGCTTCGGCCTGCACGATCCGGTTGCCGAGCAGCTTGCCGGCGTCGGCCTGCGCGCGCATCGAGACCTGCTCGAACACGACGTCGGCCTTCAAGCCTTCGATGGCCGGCCAGCCGGAGGCGTAGTCGAGGAGCGCGTCCTCCACCGTGAACGCGGCCCGGAACACGCCCTCGTCGCCCTCGAACGGAAAGGCATGGGTCGGCCCGGCGAAAGTGAGACGGCCGGATTGCACGCGACCGCCCGCCACGGCGCGATCGAGCCACTCGAGCACCTTCGGCGGCAGTTTTCCCGCCGGCAGGTATTGCTCGAAATTCGCCAGATCGCCGCTTACGATTTCGGTCTCGAGATCGAGCACGGGCGATCCGTCGCCGCGGGGCAAGTCGAGCTCGAAACTCGAGCGCATATCGACGTCGGCGTTGCGCAGCACGACCGAATCGCCGGCAACGCGCCAGGCGTCGTCGTCGCGCCGCCACGTGATCGCGCCGGCGGCCGTGTCGGCGTGCAGGGCATTGCGGAACAGCGGCGACATCGTAAAGTCGACGCCTTGCGCATCGAGCATCGCGCGGCCGCCCGATTCGCTCGCCTCGACCTTGCCGCTCACGCCGGAGACCGCCGGCAGTCGATCGACGGCCCGCACGGCAGCGTCGTCGATATTCACCGAAAGCTCGAAATCCGGCTCGCCAGCAGCGGTTTCCGCATAATCCAGGCTCAAATCGCGCAGCACGCCGCGTGGGGCGAAGGCGTCGATGCGCGCGATCAGCTCGTTGTCGGGCACAACGCCGGCCAGCGGCAGCAGATCCTCGATGCGCAGATAGCTCGCTTCGGCATGCACCGACGGAGCGGCCGCGGGATCGGGCCGCGCGACGCGCAGCAGCAGATCGGCGGACGGCCAGACCGATTCGCCGCGTCGAAGCTCGAGATCGCGCGCGGCCATTTCCCAGCCGTCGGCCGTCCGTGCCCAACGGAAGACGCCCGCCAGCCGGTCGTAGGCCGCGGCGCCGCTCTCGGCCTCGGGCGGGAGCACACCTGCCAGGTCGGCATTCACCTGGATTTGCTCGAGCTCGACGCCGGAAAGCACCGCGCGGCCGGCCGCCGGGCCGTGACCGGCGCCGGCTACGGGCACGACGGCCGGCAGCAGGTTGCTCCAGCCGCTCAGCTCGACCCGGTCCGTTTCACCGTACAGCTCCGCGCGCACGGCGCCGCCGTCGGACGGCATGGCCAGATTGGCGGAAAAGCGCAAGGTTTCGCCCAGCGCAGCCGGCAGCTCGAGCTGTCCGCTGGCATGCAGCATATCCCCGTCGCGCTCGATGTTCGCCTCGAAGTCCGTAAAGCGCCACGGGCCGCGGCCGGTGACCGAATCGTGATAGCTCAGCTCGGAGTCCCGCACCTCGTACAACGCGTCCGGCAGCGAATCGAGGGAGAAACCCGCGCCCCGCCGATCCTGGCCCAGCAGCCGCAATCCGCCGTCGCCGGCCCGCTCGATGCTGACGCGCGCATTGTCCAGGGTGACCCGCTGCAGACTGAGCTCCCGCTCGGTGATCAGCCGCCAAACGCTGATGGCGATGCTCCCCGATCCGGCCTGCGCGAGCACCGTCGAGCCGTCGGAAGACAGCAGCTTCGCGTCGGAAAACAGGAGCTCGGGCCCGTCCAGGCCCCAGCGCGCGTCGAGCCCGGTGATATCCACCGGCATGCCCAGCGCCGCGCCGGCCCAGCCCTCGATGCGCTCGTGGTATTCGGGCAGCTGCGGCACGAGGATGCGGAACAGGCCGACCAGCATCGCCAGGCCGATCACTACCGTGGCGCAGACAGCTGCCAGCCATTTCCACAATCGCCTCACATCAGCACCACGTCGTATTGGTCGGGGGTATACAGCGCCTCGGTCTGCAACCGGATCGGCTTGCCGGTCGCCTCCTCGAGTTCCGCCAGACCGGTGGACTCCTCGTCCAGCAGGAGATCGATGACCTGCTGGTGCGCGATGACCAGCAGCTCCTCGAAATCGAACTGCCGGGACTGCCGCAGGATATCGCGGAAGATGTCGTAGCAGACGGTTTCGGGTGAGCGCACCGAGCCGCGCCCGCCACAGGTTGGACACGGGCCGCACAGAATGTGTTCCAGGCTTTCGCGCACCCTCTTGCGCGTCATCTCGACGAGGCCGAGCGCCGACACCTCGGAGATGTGGTTGCGCGCATGATCCGCGGACAGGCTCTTCTCGAGCGCCTGCAGAACCTGGTGACGATGCGCCGGCTCCTCCATGTCGATGAAGTCGACGATGATGATGCCGCCCAGGTTGCGCAGGCGGAGCTGGCGCGCGATTGCGACGGCCGCCTCGAGGTTGGTCTTGAACAGGGTCTCCTCGAGATTGCGCCGCCCGACATAGCCGCCGGTGTTGACGTCGATCGTGGTCATGGCCTCCGTCTGGTCGATGATCAGGTAGCCGCCGGACTTGAGCTGCACCGTGCCCTCGAGCGCCCGGTGTATCTCGTCCTCGATGCCGTACAGGTCGAAGATGGGCCGCGGCCCGCTGTAGCGCTCGATCTTCGGCACGAGATCGGGCAGAAACATCTGCGCGAATCCCTGCATTCGCTCGAAGGTAACGGCGGAATCGACCCGCACCTGCTCCATGTCCTGGCCGAGAAGGTCGCGCAGCACCCGCAGCGGCAGGGGCAGATCCTCGTGCACCAGGCTCGCCGGCGCCGCCCGCCCGGCAGTCTCGCGGACGACTTCCCAGAGCTTGCGCAGGAACAGCATGTCGGCGCGCAGCGCATCGAGGCTCGCACCTTCGGCGGCCGTGCGCACAATGTAGCCGCCGTCTGCTGAATCGCCGATGAACACTTCCATGATCGCCCGCAGCCGTTCGCGCTCCGCCTCGTCCTCGATGCGCGCCGAGAGGCCGAGCCCGCGGCCCTGCGGCATGTACACGAGAAATCGCGACGGGATGGTGATCGCAGTGGTCAGCCGCGCGCCCTTGGTGCCGAGCGGATCCTTCAGCACCTGCACCAGGATATCGCCGCCTTCGTGCACGAGCGCCTGGATATCCGGCGGGCTGGGCGGCTCGAAGCCGTTGGCGTCGGGGCTCGGGCGCGCGATGTCGGAGGCATGCAGGAAGGCCGTGCGCTCGAGGCCGATGTCGATGAACGCCGCCTGCATGCCCGGCAGCACGCGCGACACGCGGCCCTTGTAGATATTGCTGATCAGCCCGCGCCGGCTGGCGCGCTCGATGAGCACCTCCAGCAGCACGCCGTTCTCGACGACGGCCGCCCGCGTTTCGCGCGGTGTCACGTTGATCAGGATTTCCTCGCGCATGGGGTCTGCTTCAGGTGCGGAACCGCGCCGCGCGAGTCGCGTAACCGACCCCTTCCAGCAGCCGGGCGGTTTCGAACAGCGGCAGACCCATGACGCCCGAATAGCTGCCGTTGAGCGCCGAAATGAAAATCGCAGCGCGGCCCTGAACGGCGTAGGCGCCCGCCTTGCCGACCGGCTCGCCGGAGCGCCAGTAGGCTTCGCGCTCCGCGGCGTCCAGCTCACGGAAGCTCACGAGGCTTCGCGAGAGCACGCTGTCCTCCTGCGCGCCGAGCTTGACGGCGACCGCCGTGAGCACTTCGTGCGTGCGTCCGGACAGACGCTCGAGCATGGCGAGCGCATGAGCGCGGTCGCGCGGTTGTCCGAACACCTCGCCATCGAGCACGACCGCGGTATCGGCCGCCAGCACCGGGCGCGGCCCCCTCGCGGCTACCGCCCACCAGGCCGCCCGAGCCTTGTCGAGCGCGAGGCGGCGCACGTAATCCGCGGGTGGCTCGTCCGCGCGGCGGCTTTCGTCGATCTGCACCGGATGGGTGTGATAGCGGATGCCGATCTGATCGAGCAGCTCACGGCGCCGCGCCGAGGCCGAGGCGAGATAGATGAAGTCCTGGTTCACGGCCGGCATTTCGCTTCAGGCGCGATGATACGGATGGCCATGCAAGATGCTGGCCGCGCGATACATCTGCTCGGCAACGACGATGCGCACCAGCGCGTGCGGCAGGGTCAACGGCGACAGCGACCACTTGAGCTCGGCGCGATCGAGGCATTCGGGCGAGAGCCCGTCGGGTCCGCCCAGCAGCAGCGCCACGTCGCGGCCGCCCTGCCGCCAGCGGTCTAGCTCGGCGGAGAAGCCGTCGGTATCGAACAGGCGTCCGCCCGCGTCGAGCGCGACGATGCGCGCGGCGCCGGCGTCGGCCAGCATGCGGTCGCCCTCGTCGGCGCGAGCCCGCGAGGCATCGCTGCCTTTCGTGCGGCGCCCGAGGCGAATTTCGCTCAACTCGAGAGACAGCTCGCGCGGCAGGCGCCGGGCGTAATCACGAAAACCTTCGCCGACCCACGCCGGCATGCGCGTGCCCGCAGCGATGAGACGAATGCGCATGGGAGGACTCGCTCAGGACTCGAACCGCGCGGCGCTCTGGTCCTCACGCATGTCCCAGAGTTTTTCGAGCTGATAGAAATCGCGCGTGCGCGGGCGCATGACATGCACGACCACGTCGCCGAGATCGACCAGCACCCATTCGCCCTCGCGCTCCCCTTCGACGCCGAGCGGCTTCTGACCGGCGGCCTTCGCGCTTTCGGTGACGCGATCGGCGAGCGCCTTGACGTGGCGGTCGGAGGTGCCGCTCGCGATGATCATGGTGTCGGTAATGGTCGTGAGCCCGCGCACGTCCAGCACGCGGATGTCGAGGGCCTTGAGGTCCTCGAGCGCCATGACCACCTCGTCCTTGAGAACTTTATCTGTCATCTATGCCCTCCGCGCCGGGACTTCCGGCGCCAGTTTCGTTTCGATAGCAGCCCGACGTCTCGATGATCCTGCATACCGGATCGGGCATCAGATAGCGCGGGTCGCCGCCCGCGCGAATCATGTCGCGCAAGCCCGTCGAGGAGATCTCGAGCGGCGTCACCGTCTGGATGAAGATGCGCCCGGACCGCGACTCGTGCAGGTCGCCCACGCGGCCGGTGCCGCGGTCGACGAGCAGCTCGCCGAGCGGCCCCATGTCCGGCGCGCTCCAGCCCGGCCGGTGCGCGACGACGACGTGGGCAAGCTGCAGGATTTCACGCCACTGGTACCACTTCGGCAGCCCGAGGAACGCATCCATGCCGACGATCAGGCAGAGCGAGCGATGAGCGTATTCGGCACGGAGCTGAATGAGCGTATCGACGGAATACGAGGGCCCGTCGCGCCGGATTTCGCGATCGTCGACGATGAAGCCGTGCTGTCCTTCGGTCGCCGCCTTCACCATCGCGAGCCTGAGCTCCGCATCGGCCAGCGGTGTGACCCGGTGCGGCGGCTGCCCGCAGGGCATGAAATGCACCTCGACCAGCCGCAGGGCCTGCAGCAGCTCGAAGGCGGTGCGCAAATGGCCGTAGTGGATCGGATCGAACGTGCCGCCGAAGACGCCGATCGGATTCAATCGAAGCGCTCCGCCTCAGCTTCCGGCAGCGGACGGGCCGGCCAGCGCAGCGACGAGCCCCGACAGACGCGGCCAGGGTTTGCCCGGCAGGTTGCCCTTGACCACGCGATCCGCGCGGGCTGCCGATTCGACGAGCGCGCAGGCGGAGTCCGCGTCGTGCCTCGCGAGCGCCTGTCGCACCAGCCCCTGGCGCCTCGGCCATACGCGCGCGGCAGCGAGCGCCTGATCGGCCGTGCGGCCGGCGCGCATCTGGCAGGCGGCCGTCGCCAGCGAGCGCAGTTCCCTCGCCAGCGCCCACAGCACGAGGGGCGGCTCGACGCCTTCGGCGCGCAGGCCGTCGAGGATCCGCAACGCGCGAGCGGGCTCGCCCGCCAGCGCCGCGTCGCCGAGTTGATAGACGTCGAAACGCGCGCTGTCGGCGACGGCGCGGCGCACGGTCTCCACGTCCACGGGTCCCGGGCCCGCGAGCAGCAGCAGTTTTTCGATTTCCTGGCTCGCCGCGAGCAAGTTGCCCTCGACCCGCTCGGCCAGCAGCGCCACGGCTTCGCGTTCCGGTTGCAGCCCGTGCGAGCGCATGCGCGCGTCGATCCACCGCGGCAGGCGGGGCGCATCCACAGGCCAGACCTGCACGGCGACCCCCGCTGCGTCGAGGCGCTTCGCCCAGACCGGCGTGCGCGAGTCGAGCTTCGGCGTCACAACGAGCAACAGCGTGTCCGGCGGGCGCAACTCCGCCAGCTCCGCGAGCGCCGCGCCGCCGGCGGTGCCGGGCTTGCCCGTCGGCAGGCGTATCTCGAGGATGCGCTTCTCGGCGAACAGGGACAGGTTGGCGCTGGAGCTCTCCAGCGCCGCCCAGTCGAAGCCGCGCTCGGCCACATGGACGGTCCGCTCGGTGAAACCCGCGACACGCGCGGCCGCACGGATGGCGTCGCAAGCCTCCCCGACCAGCAGAGGTTCGTCACCGGAGACCAGATAGACAGGCGCGAGCGAGCGGGAGAGCCGGGCGGGGAGTTTGTCGGGGCTGAGCTTCACTAAGAATACTGGGTGGGCCTGCGTCTATCATACCGTCAGCCCGCCGCACCGGCTATCGTGAGGCGACCGCCTTGCAGAGTCCGCGGCGGGGAATGTGCCGCCGGCCGGCGTCCCTGCTGCGCCTTACGCGCAAGCACACCGCGTATGAACGCATGGACGTCCGCCACGACCGGTGCGCGCCCGCGAAACGGCCGCGACAGCGCGATCAGTATGCCGACGTGCCCGATGCCCTCGTAGACCCTGGACTCGGCTTCAGCGCCTTCCTCGCGCGATGCGGCAGCCAGATTGAGGCTGTTCCTGACCGCAACAATCGCATCGTCGGCCCCGTGCAGCAGCAGCAGCGGCGGCTGCCCGGCGTTTACATAGTTGATCGGCTGCGATAACGGGTAGCGCACTTCCGGGCCGAAAATCTCCCTCAGATCGGCGTCCTCGAGGGGAAGGAAGTCGTAGGGTCCGGCCAAGCCGATCATCCCCGCGATGCAACCAGGGACGCCACCGGCGCGCAGCCGATAGTTCTCGTCGAGCGACACCATGGCGGCCAGATGCGCACCAGCGGAGTGGCCCATGACGAACAGCCGGCCCGGATCGCCGCCGTAAGCGTCGATGTTCGCATGCGTCCATGCCACGACCCTGGCCGCATCGTCGACGAATGCCGGAAACCTCACTTGCGGGTACAGGCGATAGTCGGGGATGACCACGATGTAGCCGAGCGCGGTCATCGCGTCGGCCACGAAACGGAAATTGCCTTTCGACCCCGATTGCCAGCGTCCGCCGTAGAAGAAAACTATCACCGGCCGTGGCGACCGGACGTCTTCCGGCGAATAAATGTCGAGCTTGCGGCGAGAGCCCTCCGCGTATGCCAGGTCCGTGACGAGCGTGTAATCGCCGAAGCGCGCCGGCAGGTTCAACACACCGAACGCGAGCGGCGTGCATGCGGCGGTCGTCTGGACCGCGATCAGCAGCAGGAAACGAAATATCGCAACGCGAGAGCACCGAGAATCACGCACCTTGCGATTCAAAGCGACGCGAGCCGGCGGATGATCATCTGCGCGATGTCCCGCGCGAGCGCCTCGCGGAGGTTTTGTTCCTCGAGGCTCTTGGCGAGCACGTCCGTCACGTCGTAAACGTAATCCTGCGTCAACGTGATGCTCTGCAGCGGAATGAGGATCTCCTCGCCGCGGCGCAGCTCGAAGCTCACGGTGTAGAAGACTTCGTACTCGGTCGGCACGTTGCGCGCGGACACGGACAGCACCCGTTGTCCGGTCTCGTCCTGACGCACGATGAGCAGCATGCTTGCGTTTTCGCGGTCCTCCACGGGCTTCGCGCCCGAGCGCGTGAGCGTGGTGGTCAGCGCCCGATAGAACTCCGAGTAAGGGTCCGGCGCTTCGATGAACGGCTCGCCGGCCACCGCCGGCAGATTCGCCGAGCCCTGCAGGTGGAATCCGCAGGCAGCCAGTGCGATGGCCATCGCGCCGGTCGACATGAGCGCCAGTGCCGGGACGCTGGCACGCCGCACGGTCATCCGATCACCAGATTGACGAGCTTGCCGGGCACCAGGATGGTCTTGCGCACCGGCCGGTCGGCGACGTAGCGCTGCACATGCGGATCGGCGAGCGCTGCGCGCTCGATCGAGGCGCAGTCCGCGTCCGCATCCACGCGGATACGGCCCCGCAATTTGCCGTTCACCTGCACGACGAGATCGACGCGCTCGAGCTCCAGGGCCGCGGCGTCCGCGCGCGGCCAGCTCGCCGCGAGGATATCCTCACCGAAGCCGAGCTCGCGCCACAGATGGTGGCTGATGTGCGGCGCCGTGGGCGAGAGCAGGCGCAGCAGCACGCTTACACCCGCTGCGAGCGCCCGCTCGCGGGTCGTCGGTTTCGCGCCGTTGCCGCCGCGTCCGCTTGCGGCGATTTCGGACAGCAGATTGAGCAGCTTCATGCAGGCGGAGACGACCGTGTTGAGCTGCTGTCGCTCGTAATCGAAGGCTGCCTGGCGGACGAGGCTCGCGAGCTCGTGGATCGGCTCGGCGAGTCCCGCGTCGCTTTCCTGCAGCGTCCGCCAGTCGACCGCTTCGCCGCTCTGGCGAACGGCGTTGACGCGCGCGATGCGCTCGCGGTGCCGCGCGGCGAACGTCCACAGGCGTTTCAGGAACCGGTGCGCGCCCTCCACGCCGGCATCCGACCATTCGAGTGACTGCTCGGGCGGCGCCGCGAACAGCGCGAACACGCGAACCGTGTCGGCGCCGTAGCGCTCGATCAGCGCCTGCGGATCGACGGTGTTGCCGTGCGACTTGGACATCTTCATGCCATCCTTGAGCACCATGCCCTGCGTAAGCAGCCTCGTGAACGGCTCACCGTCACGGGCGAGCCCGAGGTCGCGCAGCAGCTTCTGATAGAACCGCGCGTACAGCAGGTGCAGGATCGCGTGCTCGACGCCGCCGACGTACTGGTCGACCGGCATCCAGTAATCCGCCCGCGCGTCGGTCATGGCCGAGGCGTTGTCCGGGCAGCAATAACGGACGAAGTACCAGGCCGATTCGACGAAGGTGTCGAAGGTGTCCGTCTCGCGCCGGGCCGCGCCGCCGCAGGCCGGACAGCTCACGTTCACGAACTCCGGCATGTCTGCGAGCGGCGAGCCCGCCCCGGTGACGCCCACATTCTCCGGCAGCACGACCGGCAGATCGTCTTCCGGCACGGGCACCGGCCCGCAAACCGGACAGTTTATGATCGGGATCGGCGCACCCCAGTAGCGCTGGCGCGAAACACCCCAGTCGCGCAGCCGATAAAGCACCTTGCGGCGGCCGCGCCCGGTTGCTTCGAAGCGCTCGGCCAGGGCGTCGAAGGCCTCGGCCGAGGTGAGGCCGTCGAATTCCCCCGAGTTGACGAGCACGCCGTACAACGGCGCCGGGGCTGCGTCCACATCGATCTCCGCCCCGCCCGCCGGCGCGATAACCTGGCGGATCGGCAGCCCGTGCTTGCGGGCGAACTCCCAGTCGCGCTGGTCGTGCCCCGGCACGGCCATGATCGCGCCTGCGCCGTAGGCCATCAGCACGAAGTTGGCGACCCAGATCGGCAGCGGCTCGCCCGTGAGCGGATGGCGCGCCTCTATACCCAGCGGCATGCCGCGCTTTTCCATCGTCTCCATCGACGCCTCTGCGATGTGCATCCGCCGGCACTCTTCGAGAAATGCAGTCAGCCGTGGATCGCTCGCGGCGGCCGCGACGGCGAGCGGGTGCTCGGCGGCCACGGCCATGTAGGTTGCGCCCATGAGCGTGTCGGGCCGCGTCGTGAAGACGGTCAGCGGCTCGGCGGCGCCTGGCACGTCGAACTCGATCTCCAGGCCTTCCGAGCGGCCGATCCAGTTGCGCTGCATGGTGCGGACCGAATCCGGCCAGCCGTCCAGCCGGTCGAGCTCGTCGAGCAGCTCGTCCGCGTAGGCGGTGATGCGCATGAACCATTGCGGGATCTCGCGGCGCTCGACCGGCGCGCCGGATCGCCAGCCGCGCCCGTCGATGACCTGCTCGTTGGCGAGCACCGTCTTGTCCACCGGATCCCAGTTGACGAGCGCGCTTTTCTTGTACACCAGGCCTTTCGCGAACAGCTTCGTGAACAGCCACTGCTCCCAGCGGTAGTACTCCGGCCTGCAGGTCGTGACTTCGCGGCTCCAGTCGTAGCTGAAGCCCAGGCGCTGGAGCTGGCCGCGCATGTGATGGATGTTGGCGTAGGTCCACTGCGCGGGCGGCACCTGGTTCCTGATGGCGGCGTTCTCGGCCGGCAGGCCGAACGCGTCCCAGCCCATAGGCTGCAGGACGTTCCTGCCGAGCATGCGTTGATAGCGCGCGATCGCATCGCCGATCGCGTAGTTGCGCACGTGCCCCATGTGCAACGCGCCGCTCGGGTACGGCAGCATGCTCAGGCAATAGAATTTCTCGCGGCCGGGCGTCTCGCGCGCGGCAAAGCTCTGCCGCTCCTCCCAGAAGCGCTGCGCGTCGGCCTCGATGCGTTCTGCTTTATACAGCCGTTCCATATGCGTCGTTGAGGGGAAAATGGGGACATGCCTGATTTCCGGCCGGAAATCAGGCATGTCCCCATTTTCCCCTCAACGACGCATATGGAAC
>JBOIDB010000009.1:0-1879 GCA_050740235.1 Gammaproteobacteria bacterium | reverse complement strand
AGCGCTCGTGCCACCTCATCGCCGCCGCCGCGCAGCGTGATCTCTTCTTCCTCACCCTGATCGTAGGCATACAAGCTCGCGATGCTGCGAATGGCCGACTCGCTTTGCACTTGCACGTAACTTTCATGGTCGTCGACGTCGAACGCAGCCTGCGACCGAATCGGCGTCGCCGGCAGGTCAGCCTGAAGGCGCTTGCGCCTGCAGCGCGGCCTCGATCGCCTCGAGCTCCCCCGGGGCCAGTATCGGGTTGAAGTGGAGGATCCGTTCCATCACGTCCGTCGTGCCGAAGTACTCCTCGGCACAGGCCGCGTGAATGAAACCCGACGGCTGGAAGCGATACTCCTCGAAAAAAACGAGCCCGATGCGCCAGCCGTCCTTCTCGATCGGCTTGCGGCAGCTCCGACAACGCGCGCGGCCCGTCGGCGCTCGATCGACTTTGTCGAGCCGCGGCACGCGGCGGTGCGCGGCGCCGAATTCGGCCGCCGGCTTGAGCGAGTGCGCGACACCGAGTTCGTCCGCGGAAATTTCCTCCGCGTCGACGCCGGCGAGCAACTCCAGGAACGGCTCCGGGCGTTTGTACGCGGCGCACGGCAGGTGAAACCAGAGCGTCATCTCCCCTTCGCCGAAAGCATTCGGCTCCCTTTCCCCGAACCGCAGCTCACCTTTGCCGATCTTCGTGTCACAGCCACGGCACTTGGCGCGACCCGTCGAGGCGTGTTCGATCACATGTGACATCAGATCACCTCCGTGAGTAAAGCGAGACTCCGGTTCAGGTCCGCGACCTCGGTGAACAGGGCCGCGAAAGGATCGGCTTTCTGTTTCGCGAGCAGTCCCGGCACCGTGTGCAGGTTGTACTTGAACATGTCGAGCCGCGAGGTCACCTGATCCCAGCGGAGCGGCATCGACGCCGCAGCGCGCGGCACGGTCCGGACGCTATAGGGCGCGACGAGCAACCGTCCGTGCCCGTTCTGCAGATAGTCGACGTAGACCTTGCCGTCGCGCGCGTCGAGATGGCGCTCGACCGTGGCGATCTCCGGCAGTTGCTTGACGACGCAGTTGGCCAGCAGTTCCGCCATGGCCCGGCTCTGCTCGTGCGTGTAGCGGGCGCCGAGCGGAATCAGCACGTGCAGGCCGGTCGAGCCGCTCGTCTTGACGAAGTGCGGCAACTCGGCCTGCTCGCAGAGTTGGTGAATGGCGCGCGCTACCTTGACGACGTTTTTGAACGGCGCTGCCTTCGGATCGAGGTCGAGGATGCACCAGTCCGGGTACTGGAGCGTTGGAATGCGGCTCGACCAGATGTGCAGCGGGATCGCCGCCATGTTCGCGATGTACGCCAGGCCCTCCTCGTTCTCGATTACGAAATAGCGGATCTCGCGCTCCGAGCCTTCGCTCCAGAGCGTCTCGAGCCGGATCCAGTCCGGCGCGTACTCGGGCGCATCCTTCTGGTAGAACGACTTGCCGTCGATGCCGTCGGGATAGCGCGTGAGCACGAGCGGCCGGTCGGCGAGATACGGCAGCAGCCACTTTGCCACGGCGCGGTAGTAAGCAACGAGGTCGCCCTTCGTCAGACCCAGGTCGGGCCAGAAGACCTTGTCCGGATTCGTGACGGTGACGACGGGCGCGGTGGCCTTGGCTTTCGGCGCGGGCTTTTCGGGCAGCGGCTTCTCCTCGCCGGGCAGCCAGCAGTCCTCCGGATTCTTGTCGTCGCGCAGCCGCACGAACGTCGGCTGACGCAGCAATCCCTTCGAGCTACGCTGCTTGAACCGGACTTCGACGACCAACCCGGGCTCGATCCAGCGCGCGCCGGGTATGCGTTCCGGATCGCGCGGCGGCGGAGCCTCTTTGGCGGTCGCGAGGCGCTCGCTGATCGCGCGGAGAT
>JBOIDB010000008.1:0-6456 GCA_050740235.1 Gammaproteobacteria bacterium | reverse complement strand
GCGGCCGTCTGGTGTCCATGCGAAATCCTCGACCGCGCCCGGCGCATCGCCGAGCGGCCGGCTCTTGTTGTCGGCAGCGTCGTAAACCATGAGCTCGATGCGGCCCGCCGCATCGTCTTGCGCCGTGACTTCGGTATAAGCCACGGCACGCCGTCCGGGCACCGGCACGAGCGCGCGACCGATGCCCGATACGACGTCGCGCCGCTCGCCGTCGCCGTCGGCCGGCACGATGCGCAATGCCGGCGGCTCCGCGACGAGGAAGACCGCCAGCTCGTTCGGCGCGATCCACGCGTGATAGCCGACGTTGTCGAGGGCAGGGACCAGGCGCTCTCGCGGCGCGCCTTCGGCCGAATACATCCACAGCGTTTGCGTGCCGTCCGCCTCGACGCGAACGACGGACAATCCGGCTCCACCGGGCAGCGGCGTGGGGGAATACTCGCTTTCCGGCGTGCGCGTCAGTTGTCGGGTCGCGCGGGTCTGCCGATCGTAGACATGGATGTCCGACTGCCCGTCGGCGCCGATCGAGGTGAACAGGATTCGCCCGGAGTCCAGGAATGCCGGCTGGTTGTCGTAACCCGGCCTGCGCGTGATGTTGACAGGCGCAGGCCCGTCGTTCCCTGCTGTCGATGACAACTCCGCCAGCCAGATATCGGTCGCCGGCACTTCCGCGGCGATCTGCCGCGCCGCCTCGCCCGGCGCGGCTTCGCCGGCGGCGAATGCGGGCGTCGCGATGATCAGCGCCAGGAGACCGCCACGGCAGAGCGCGATCATGCGCCCGTCTCGTCCATGCGACGGCGCAGCGCGCGCAGCTCGGGCGGCTGATACCCGACGAGGCCGAGGCGAAACTTGCGGTCGCAGCGCGCGACTTCCGGCTGACCGGGCAAAGGCTCGAAGCCGAAAGCCTGATAGAGCCCGATGGCCTCGGTCAGCACGCCGGCCGTCTCGAGCACCATTTCCTCGAAGCCGTTGGCCTGCGCCCGGGCGATCATGCGGTTCAGCAGCGCCTTGCCCCAGCCTTGGCCGCGGATCTCCCGCGCGAAATACATCTTGCGCAGCTCGCAGCGTTTCTGGTCGAGCGGCAACAGGCCGACGGTGCCGACGATGCGCCTCTGGCGGTCGAGCAGGACTTCGAAGACCCCGCCGGAGTCGATATAGGTGGCCTCGATGTCGTCGAGATCGCTGTCCGTGCGCGCCGGATCCGGATAGAGCCCGTATTCGGAGAGCACCGCGAAGACGAGCCGGCGCACCGGCTCGCAGTCGGCGTTCGTCGCGGAGCGTATCGTCAGCATTCGCGGAGCTCTGGCGTCAGTTCTTTCGGATGGCGAGGTTGAAATAGCCATGGATGGCTTTTCAACACCCTGCCGAGTTCGGCCGGTCGAGTATAACAGGCCGCTCCTGCGCTTCAGCGTCGGCGCGCGAGCTCCGGGAGCCGTGCGATACGGCGCATGGCATCGCTGTCGAACAGCCGCGGGTCGCGACGATAATCGAGCAGCATGTCGCCGGCATTCAGGCCCCAGAACACATAGCCGTCCGCGACGAAGGTCGGCACGCCGAACACCCCCGCGGCTATCGCCTCTTCGCCATGTCGCCTGAGCCGTCCCTTGACCTCCGGAGCTTCGATGCGTTGCCATGCATCCGCGACCCCGAGCTCGGCAGCGAGCGCTTCGAATGCCGCGTCGTCTTCCGGCAGCCGTCCTTCCTGCCAGACATAGCGGAATATGCGCTGCACGGCTTCGGGATCGCTGTCCAGAACCAGCGCCAGACGCAGGAGTCGCAGCGGATTGAACGGATGCGCCGGCGGAACGTTGAGCTCGACGCCCGAGCGCTGCGCGAGCCATTGCACGTGGCGATACGTGAAGAGTCGCTTGGGCGGTATCTCGGCCGGCCCGAGCTGTCCCCAGTGATTGAGCAGCGCCGCGAACAGCACGGGCCTCGGCTCGATGTCGATCTCCTTCGCCAGCTCATCGAGTTGTGCAGCCTGGAGATATGCGTACGGCGAAATGAAATCGAAATACCAGCAGGCTTTCATGCACCGCTTTCCATGATGTCGAGCGCGGCTGCAAGATCGACGTTGCCGCCGCTCAGTATGACGCCGATGCGCTGCCCCGCAACGCCGGTCGCGCGTTCGAGCAGCGCCGCCACGGGCACCGCGGCGGAAGGCTCGATGACGAGCTTCATGCGCTCCCAGACGAAGCGCATCGCCGCGATTATCGCCGCCTCCTCGACGCGCACGATTTCGTCGACGTGCTTGCTGATGACGGCAAAGGTCAGCTCGCCGAGTGACGCGCGCAGGCCGTCGGCGACCGTGTCCGGCGAATCGACGATCACGCGCTTGCCGGTCGTCAGGGATTGCCACGCGTCATCCGCCTGACGCGGCTCGACGCCGATGATCAGAATACCGGGTTTCACGCCCTTGCCGGCGATCGCGGTGCCGCTCAGCAAGCCGCCGCCGCCGACCGGCACCATGAGCGCATCGAGATCGGGACACTGCTCGAGCAGCTCGAGCGCCGCCGTCCCCTGCCCCGCGATGACGCGGGCATCGTCGTAGGGATGCACGGGCGTTGCGCCGGTTTCGGCGACGAGCGCTTCGAGGGCGCGCTCGCGCGAGGCGAGCCCCGGCCGGCACTCGCGGATGCGGGCGCCGTAGTGCGCAACGGCGCTTCGTTTCGCCGCGGAGGCGTTGTCGGGCATGACGACATGGGCCGGGATGCCGCGCAGCCGCGCGGCAAGCGCGAGCGCTGCGCCGTGGTTGCCCGAGGAATGCGTTGCCACGCCGTGCGCGGCCGCCTCGTCCGGCAGCGAAAACACCGCGTTCGCGGCGCCGCGGATTTTGAACGCGCCGACCTTCTGCAGATTCTCCGCCTTGCAGAACACGCTCGCGCCGGCCCGCTCATCGAGCGTCGCCGATGTGAATACGGGCGTGCGGTGGATGTAAGCGGCAACGCGCGAAGCGGCGTCGCGTATTGCCGAAAGCTCAGGCACCGACGATGGGACTTTCCTTCTTGCGGGCATTCGGATCAGTCCGGCGTTCCGGTCGAGTCGGCTTCCTCCGAAACAGGAGCGTCCCGGCGCCACTCGAGCAGGCGATTGTTGGCGGGCATCCTGTGCTCGCCGACGAACGTCAGGCCGTTCGCGGCGGCCGCGTCGACGAGCGCTTCGCGATCACGCAGACCCATGCTGGGTTGCTGGCGCCGGAGCATGGCGTCGAACAACCGGTTGCTCTCCGTGTCGAATGCGCCTCCGCTGCGAAACGGGCCATACAGGCAGAATACGCCGCCATCGGCCAGAACCTCACCCACGCCTTCGAACATGCATACGACTTCCGGCCACGACATGATGTGCGCCGTGTTGGCCGAGAACACCGCGTCCACGCCGTCGACCGGCCACGGCCGTGTGCAGACATCGAGCTCGATCGGCGCCAGGATATTGTCGAGGTGGACATCCGACATCCACGCGCGAATGCCGTCGAGGCGTCCCGGCATCTCGCTCGGCTGCCATACGAGTCCGGGCAATGCCGCGGCAAAAAACGCAGCGTGCTGGCCCGTGCCCGAGCCGATCTCGAGCACGCGCGTCGCGTTCGCGAGGGCATGGCGCAGCACGGCGAGGATCGGCCCCTTGTTGCGCTCGGAAGCCTCCGAATGCGGTCTCATAGGTCGGTCGCGGCGGCGATCTCCGGTGCGAACAGGTGCTTGCGATAATGGGCGAGCTCGACGATCGAGTCATGTATATCCGCGAGCGCGAGATGCGTCGAGCTCTTGGTCAGGGAGTTCGCGACCTTCGGAGCCCAGCGGCGCGCCAGCTCCTTGAGGGTGCTGACGTCGAGATTGCGGTAATGAAAGTAAGCCTCGAGCTCGGGCATCCAGCGCGCGAGAAAACGGCGGTCCTGGCAGATGCTGTTGCCACACATGGGCGATTGCCCCGGCGGCACGAAATCGACGAGAAAGGCCAGCGTGCGCTCCTCCGCGGCCCGAACGGTGATCGTGCTCTTGCGCACACGCTCGGTAAGTCCGGAAAGGCCGTGTTGACGTGTGTTCCACTCGTCCATGCCGGCGAGCGCCTCGTCGCTCTGGTGCACGGCCAGCGCCGGTCCTTCGGCCAGCACCTTCAGGTGCTTGTCCGTCACCACCGTGGCGATTTCGAGAATGAGATCCGTGTCGGGCCGTAGACCCGTCATTTCGAGGTCGATCCAGATCAGGTTGTCGGCATCGGGCATGCGCAGCTCCGCTCTTGCTCAGCCGGGATTCTAGCAGCATGCCCGCGGGGCGAGGCGCGATATACTGGGTCGCATGCTTGCGCTCAGCACATTGTTCCTGGCCTTTGTCCTGGCCGGCACGCTGCTTCGATTATGGCTGTCACGCCGGCAGATACGCGCCGTCGCCGCGAATCGCGATACCGTGCCGGCACCGTTCGCCGGCGAAATTTCCGAAGCGCAGCACCGCAAAGCCGCCGACTATACGATCGTTCGCTCGCGCGCCGGCATCGTCGAAACGGTGGTCGAGGCCGCGTTGCTCGTGCTCTGGACGCTGGGCGGCGGGTTGCAGCTCGTCGACGTGGTCTGGCGGTCTTTCGACGTCGGGCCGCTGTGGACCGGCACGAGCATGATCCTGAGCACGTTCCTGATCATGGGTCTGCTCGCGCTGCCGTTTTCCGTCTACCGCACCTTCGTCATCGAGGAGCGGTTCGGCTTCAACAAGACGACGCCCGCGCTGTTCGTCACGGACCTGCTCAAGGGCGCCGCGCTGACACTCGTGCTGGGCGCGCCGCTGACGTTCGCCATCCTCTGGATCATGCGCGCCGCCGGCGACTTCTGGTGGCTCTACGCCTGGCTCGTCTGGACGGCTTTCAGCCTCGGGCTCACGTGGGCGTATCCGGCGTTCATCGCACCGCTGTTCAACCGGTTCTCGCCGCTCGAGGACGAGCGGCTGCGCGCGCGCATCGAGGCGCTGCTCGATCGCTGCGGGTTCCGCAGCAAGGGCATCTTCGTCATGGACGGCTCGCGGCGCTCCGCGCACGGCAACGCCTATTTCACGGGCGTCGGCAATAACAAGCGCATCGTGTTTTTCGACACGCTGATGGAGTCGCTCGAGCACGGCGAGGTCGAGGCCGTGCTGGCCCACGAGCTGGGCCACTTCCGCATGCGGCATGTGCGCAAGCGTCTCGTGCTCGGCTTCGTGTTCAGCCTGCTGGGATTCGCGTTGCTGGGGTGGCTCGAGATGAAGCCGTGGTTCTATGCGGCGCTCGGCATCGACACGCCTTCGCACCATGCCGCGATCATCCTGTTCCTGCTCGTCGCGCCGGTGTTCCTGTTTCCGCTGACGCCGATCGGCGCCTGGCTGTCGCGGCGCCACGAGTTCGAGGCGGATGCCTATGCCGCCGAGCAGAGCGATGCGCGCGCGCTCATCGCCGCCCTCGTGAAGCTCTACCGCGACAATGCCTCGACGCTGACGCCGGATCCGGTGCACTCGGGGTTCTACGATTCGCACCCGCCGGCGCGCACGCGCATTGCGCGCCTCGACGAGCTGAAAGCGCCTGGATTCACCCCGTCCCGCCCCGATGGCTGAGCCGGAGGGCCGGCCGGGGCGCATCATTGCCAGCCACGGACAGAGGGTCATCGTCGAGGACCAGAACGGCGATCGTCATCGTTGCCGGCTCGCGGGACGCAAGCTGCGCGCCGTCTGCGGCGACCGCGCGCATTGGCATCCGGCGAGCGATGGAGACGAATGCGTCGTGTCCGAAGTCCCGCCACGCGAAAACGCGCTCGGCCGGCCGGACAGGCGCGGGCGCATTCAGGTTCTTGCGGCCAATCTCACGCAGCTCGTGGTCATGGTGGCGCCGAGCCCGCCGCCCGACCTGTTCATCGTCGACCGCTACCTGGCTGCCGCGGCGCTGCTGCCGGCTCGGGGCCTCATCGTGCTGAACAAGGCCGATCTCGCTGACGGAGCGGCGCAATTGCGCCTGGCCTTGCAGTGGTTCGAGCGCGCCGGCTACACGGTGCTCGAAACGAGTGCGGTGACGGGCGCAGGAATCGAAGCGCTCACGTCCGAGCTCGAGCCGCACATCAGCATCCTCGTCGGTCAGTCCGGAGTCGGCAAATCCTCGTTGCTGAACGTGTTGCTGCCCGGCGTCGATGCGGCGACGGCTGAAATTTCCGCGGCCACCGGCGAGGGCCGGCACACGACGGTCGTATCAGTCCTGCATCATCTACCCGGAGGCGGCGATATCATCGACTCACCCGGCGTGCGCGATTACGCGCCGCCGCCCGTGGAGCCTGCTGAAGTCGCGCACGCATTCGTGGAGTTCCGCGAGCCGGTCGCGCGCTGCCGCTTTGCGGATTGCCGGCACATGCGCGAGCCGGAATGCGGCGTACGCGCAGCGGTGGAACGCGGCGACATCGACCCGAGACGCTACGAGAGCTACCGCCGCCTGCTGCGCCGCATGGATAAATGGGGACATGCC
>JBOIDB010000007.1:0-10019 GCA_050740235.1 Gammaproteobacteria bacterium | reverse complement strand
GATCCTGCGTGCCGTCGAATGCCCGCTCCGCGCGCGCCGCAACGAGCCGCCCGGCCGCCGCTTCGCCGAAACCCTTGATGACGCGCAAGCCGAGACGCAGAGCCGCAGCGCCATCCGCGCGGCGCTCGAGCGTGCAGTCGCGCGCGCTGGTGCAGACGTTCACCGGGCGCACTTCCACGCCGTCGCGGCGCGCGGCGGCGACGAGCTGCGCGGGCGCATAGAACCCCATCGGCTGGCTGTTCAGCAGCGCGGCGAAGAAAGCCGCGGGCTCGTGGCGCTTGAGCCAGGCGGACACGTACACGAGCAGCGCGAAGCTCGCCGCGTGCGATTCGGGAAAGCCGTATTCGCCGAAACCCTGGATCTGCCGGAAGAGCCGCTGCGCAAAATCTTCCGAATAACCGCGCTCGCGCATGCCGCGAACGAGCTTGTCCTCGAAACGCTCCAGCGTTCCGCGCCGCTTCCAGGCCGCCATGGCGCGGCGCAGGCTGTCGGCTTCGCCCGCCGTGAAGCCGGCCGCGACCATCGCCAGATGCATGACCTGCTCCTGGAAGATGGGCACGCCGAGCGTGCGCTCGAGCACGTCGCGCACCGCCTCGCTGGGATACTCGACGGGCTCCCCTTCGCTGCGCCGGCGCAGATACGGATGCACCATGTCGCCCTGGATCGGGCCGGGCCGGACGATGGCCACTTCGATGACGAGGTCGTAATAGCAGCGCGGCTTCAGGCGCGGCAGCATGGACATCTGCGCGCGCGATTCGATCTGGAACACGCCGACGGTGTCGGCCGCGCAGATCATGTCGTAGACCGCCGGATCCTCCGCGGGCACGTTCGCGAGATCGAGCTCGCGGCCGCTAAAAGCCCGCACGAGCTCGAAGCTGCGGCGGATCGCGGAGAGCATGCCTAAGCCCAGCACGTCGACCTTGAGCAGACCGAGATCCTCGAGATCGTCCTTGTCCCACTCGATCACCGTGCGCTCCGGCATCGCCGCGTTCTCGATGGGCACGAGCTCGTCGAGCGGCCCGGCGGAGATCACGAAGCCGCCGACATGCTGGGAGAGATGCCGCGGAAAGCCGATCAGGCTGTCGACGAGCGCGACGAGGCGCGCGATGACGGGACTTCCCGGGTCCACGCCGGCCTCGCGAAGCCGCGCTTCGTCGAGCTTCGAGCCGTCCCACCACTGCGTGCTGCGCGCGAGCCGGTCGACCTGCGCGACGGTGAGGCCGAGCGCCTTGCCCACGTCGCGCAGCGCGCTGCGCGGCCGGTAGCAGATGACGGTCGCGGCGAGCGCCGCGCGGCCGCGGCCGTACTTGCCGTAGAGATACTGGATGACCTCCTCGCGCCGGTCGTGCTCGAAATCCACGTCGATGTCCGGCGGCTCGTTGCGCTCCTTCGAGATGAAGCGCTCCATGAGCAGCGACATGCGCGCGGGGTCCACGGCGGTGATCCCCAGGCAATAGCAGACTGCAGAATTGGCGGCCGAGCCGCGCCCCTGGCAGAGAATGCCGCGGCTGCGCGCGAAGCGCACGATGTCGTGAACGGTGAGGAAATACGGCTCGTAACCCAGCTCGCCGATGAGCTTGAGCTCGTGCTCGATGAGCTTGCGCACCGACACCGGTGCGCCCGCGGGCCAGCGTTCGCGCATGCCCTCTTCCGTCAGGCGGCGCAGGTAAGCCGCCGATGTTTCGCCCTCCGGCACGAGCTCGCGCGGATATTCGTAGCGCAGCTCGTCCAGCGAAAACGTGCAGCGCTGCGCGATGTCGATGCTCGCGCGCAGCATCGCCGGCGGATACATGCGCGCGAGGCGCGCGCGCGAACGCAGGTGGCGCTCGCCGTTCGGGTGCAAGGCGAAGCCCGCCTCGTGCACGGTGGTCTTCAGCCGGATCGCGGTGAGCACGTCCTGCAGCGCGCGGCGGCCGCGCGCGTGCATGTGCACGTCTCCGGCCGCTACGCACGGCAGGCCCAATGACCTGCCGAGCTGTTCGAGCTCATGCAGGCGCCGCCGGTCGTCGCCTTCGGCGAGCAGCTCGACCGCGATCCACGCGCGTCCCGCGAACGTGTCGGCGACCCATCGACCGTGTGGATCGCCGCGCTCCGGCAGCCACAGCACGAGGCAGCCGTCGAGACCGGCGGCGATATCCTGCTTCGTCAGGCGATACTCGCCTTTCGGCGCGGCGCGGCGCGCGCGCGTGATGAGCGCGCTCAGGCGGCCGTAAGCGGAACGCTCCGGCGCGAGCGCGACGAGCTTCGGGCCGTCGCTCAACTTGAGCTCACTACCGATAAGGAGCTTCAGACCCTGCTCTTTCGCGGCGGTATGCGCGCGAACGACGCCGGCCAGCGAGCACTCGTCGGTGACGGCGAGCGCCATGTAGCCGAGCTCCGCGGCGCGCGTGACCAGCTCTTCCGGCTGCGAAGCGCCGCGCAGGAACGTGAATGAGCTTATGCAGTGAAGCTCGGCGTAGTCTGAAACGGGGACATCCCTTATTCCGTCAATGGGGGACATTCCTGATTTCGTGTACGCGAAATCAGGAATGTCCCCTTCAATCGAAGAGGCCATGCAGGTACCAGTGCCGGGGCGCGCGACGCCGGCGGAATATCCACAGCCGGATGCCGCGCGGATTCACGGCGACATAGTAATCGCGTGTCACGTCGCTGCCGTCCCACCAGCCCGTTTCGATGCGCTCCGGACCGCTTTCGACATCGAGGCTTCCCTGCCAGTACGGCATCCCCCCGGAAGGCAGGCGCTGCGGCTCGTGGAGCACCCACAACGGCTTGGGGATGGGCGGCCGGGAAATGGGGACATGCCTGATTTTCAATCGAAAATCAGGCATGTCCCCATTTCCTCTGTCCCCACCCGGCTCGCTGCGGCGCCAGGCGGCCTCGGGGCGGTGATCGGAAACGAGACGAAGGCCGTATACGGCTTCCTCGCCGAGCCGCGCGCGCAGGCGCTCCACGAGCTTCGGCAGGGCTTCACGCGCGACTTCGTTGCCTGCCGCCGTATCGACCGGCAGCGACCGGGCGGCCGGATCCAGCCGCCGTACCGCGCCGGAGCGCAGCCGCAAAAGCAGCACCGGCGCAGGCAATCGCGTGCGCTCGAGCCGTCCGGCGAGCAACTCGCGCAAATGACGCGCATCGCGGCTCGGCGCGTTCAGGCCAACGCGCAGCGGCGTAACCGCGCGATCCGCATGCACGAATTCAAGCTCGAGGCTTCGCACGCCGCCCTGCCGTACGCGCAGGAAGCCGCCGAGCTCATCGAGCAGGCATCCGGCCGCATCGAGCAGCCGATCGGTGTCGCAGACTTCGGCGGGCAGCTCGAGCTCGCCGGTGAAGCACGGCGGTGCCGCGAACGACGCGCGCGGATCGGGGCTGCGGCCGAGCGCGCGATCCAGCTCGACGAGCGGAACCGGGCCGAAGCGTCGCGCAAAACCGTCGCGCGGCAGGCGCAGGCAATCGCGGACCCGCCGCACGCCCATCTCTCTCAGAGCGGCCTGGATCTTCGCCGGCCAGCCGAGGCAGGCGAGCGGCAGCCGGCCGAGGCGGCCGGCCAGCTCGTGCGTCTCCTCGACCGGCACCGTATCTCCCGCGCGCGCGAGCCATAACGCGGCGAGCGGCGTCGGCGCAATGCCTTGCCCGGCGGTATGCCCGAGCGCCCGAAGGCCACCGGCCAGCTCGCCACGGAACGCCTCGAGCCCGCCGAACAGACGCAGGCTGCCGCGTATCTCGAGCAGCAGCGCGGCAGGCGCTTCGAGGCTGACCGCGGAGGTGAACCGGCCTGCCCAGGCGGCGAGCCGTTCGAGCGCGGCGCGCTCGCCTCGCGGATGGCGCTCGAGAACCTCGAGCGCCGGGGCAAGAGCATAGGCGCCCGTCAGCGGCTGGCCCGCCTCCAGCCCATGGCGCAGGGCGCAGTCATTGAGGGCGACGATGAGCTGCCGCCCGTCCCGTTGCTCGACGACGGCCAGCGGACCTGAATTCGCGACATCGGCAAAGATCTCGAGCGGCAGCGATGGCAAGTGTATGGCGAGCCATAGCGATACCGGCCGGGTTCTTTGCCTCGCAACCGGGGTAGCGTCCGGACTGCCCGACGCTTTTCGAGTCGCTCCCCGATACTCGCTTGGTCGAAAAGAGTCGGGCAGTCCGGGCGCAGGCGTTACCGACACACCTGACGCTGCCGGGGATGCAGACGGGGTAACCGGAGACTCGGCCGGCGCCTCGGGGAAAAGAGGCAGTGAGCGTTCGACGGGAGACATTCATCGACGGCCATTCGACAGGGCGAGGGAAAAAGGTCGCGCGCCTCGACACTTGAGGACGTCGATGCGCAAGCCTTCCAGGTCCGGCGCCACGCTCAGGCGCAGCGCGGCGGGCGAAGCCTGCGAGCGGCAGCGCAGCGGACGAAACAGCACGCAGCACACACCGGCCTCCTCCGCGGCGAGCTGCAGCCGCCGCAATTGCCGCTCGTCCGTGTGCTCCATCCAGCCCAGCACGGCCGAACAGGTCCCCGAGCGCAGCGCCTGCTCCATGACCCATGCAAGGTCCCGGGGATGGTTCTCGCCGGGACGCACGAACAGCAGTCGTGAAAGGTCCACGCCGCGCTCGTTCAGGGCCGGCGCATAAGGCTGATACGGCGCGCCGACCCAGACGACCCACCGCTGTCCGCGGCTCAGACTCACGAGCGCCGGCATCAGCAGGCCGAGCTCGCCCGAGCCCCGGACTTCACTCAGAATCTCGATCAGCGCATTGCCCGGCCAGCCGCCGCCCGGCAGCCGCTCATCGAGCGTGGCATGGCCGGTCGCCACGACGCCGGCCAACGGCAGGGTCTGCCCGCCCCGCCAGACGCGACCGCTGTCGAGCAGCTCGTCGAGGCCTTGCATGACGGCTAGCCCGGATTGTTCATGAAGGCGCGGAATTGGGCTAATGTGTGTCGCGTGCGATTCCGTTACGCAGAACGCCCACGACGACACCCTCGATGACCAGCGGCTGCGCCTGGAGATTGACGCGGATGGGCGCGAAATCCGGGTTCTCGGGCAGCAGCCAGACGAGATGGCCTTCCTGCCGGTAACGCTTCACCGTGACCTCATCGTCGAGCCGGGCGACGACGATCTGGCGGTTGCGCACTTCGGGTGTGCGATGCACGGCGACCAGATCGCCATCGAGAATACCGACATCCCGCATGCTCATGCCGCGCACCTGGAGCAGGTAATGCGGCGGCGGCTGAAACAGGGCGGGATCGATCTGGTAGCGCGCCTCGATATGCTCCTCGGCGAGGATCGGGCTGCCCGCCGCGACCCGGCCGATCAGCGGCAGGCCGAGCTGCTCGCGCAGCGAATCCTTGAGCTGAATGCCGCGCGACGTGCCCGGGATCAGGCGAATCGCCCCTTTGCGCTCGAGTGCCCGCAGGTGCTCCTCGGCGGAGTTGGCGGAGCGAAAGCCCAGCGCGTCGGCGATTTCCGCGCGCGTCGGCGGCAGGCCGGTCTCCGCGATGACCCTGCGGATCAGGGCCAGAACTTCCATCTGGCGCGGGGTGAGGTTGCTCATGATCGCAGCCTTGTACAAATAGACAGTATGACTGTTTTTATATACAAAACCGGTCGGGCGGTCAAGTGCCGCCGGCGCGGCGGACTTTCTTCAATGGCGGCGGACGGTTGCGATCGGAACTCGCGCCCACGACATGGCTCGATCGCCCTTCGTGACGATGCGCGCCTCCCGGAATCGTCGCAGCGATGCACTGCCGCACGAACTCCGATACGTCTCAATGCGGGCCGGTCCTGCCGCCGGATACGGCACACGAAATTTCCGCGACGACGTTTCGCAAAAGCGAGACTCTACTCGCGCGCGCATCCGCGCTCGTTCAGGCCGAGTGCTTCCGTTGCTGTCGGCTGTCACAGACACGTTGCGTTCACTCGCGCCTTGCCGCATGATCGCGCTCCGCAACGGCCGGGTTCCGGCTTGCTAAGGCTAATCGCTTGATGTAGGGTCACTTCGGGAGCGCGGCGCTGACGCTGAGGCGTTGAGTTCGTTCAGCCGAAAGCTCTTGAATCAACCTCTTGCATAAACAAGCATCGTGTTTTAACACTCATGGGGACTCAATAGATGAAAACGAGACTTGAGAGCGCAATGAAGGTCTGCGGACTCGCGTTGCTCGCAGGCATCGGCGCCGGCTGTGCCGCCCAGGGCGAAGGCCCGACGATGTCGGACGTGCAGCAGATGGCGGAACAGGCCGCCCAGGATGCCCAGGCTGCCAGGACCGCCGCTGAAGAGGCGCAGTCGACCGCGAGCGAGGCTCGCGAGATGGCATCGGGAGCGCAGAGCACCGCCAATGAAGCGCTGTCGGCCGCCAACGAGGCGCAGGCATGCTGCGATGCGAACAGCGAGAAGATGGACCGTATGTTCGAGCGGTCGCAGTCGAAGTAAAGCTGTCGGCTTGATCGATTGACTTGATTGATTGAAGGGCGCCGCGGGCCTTCCGGCTCGCGGCGTTTTCTTTTGCGTTCTCGTCAGTGGAGTGTCGGCGTCGCGCCGGCAGCTTCCATGGTCTCCCCGCCTTCATCGGTGACGACGAGATATTCAGGCTCGGCATCGCTCGTCGACATGTCGACCGGAATACCGCGGGCCGCCTTGAATATCTTCTGCGTCTTGTACCAGTTGATCGGCGCAGGACGCGCCTGGGTCGCCGCGACGTACAGCTCCGTCACGCGAGTCAGGCTCTTTTCCCGCGACGCGAGGTCTTCCTCGAGCGGCGGATGCGCCTCGAGATACAGCAGCCCGCCGGCCCAGCCCATTTTGTAGGGTTCGTTGATGATTCGCACGGGCGTGCCGAGCGGTATGCGTGCGGCCAGCGCCTCGATGTCCTCGGGATACATCCGGATGCAGCCGTGCGTGACTCTCATGCCGACGCCGTCGGGGCGATTCGTGCCGTGAATCAGGTAACCGGGAATGTCCAGCTTGATGGCGTATTCGCCCAGCGGGTTGGCCTTGCCGGGAGGCACTGCCGGAGGCAGCGGGTCGCCCGCGGCCTCGTGCTCGTCGCGCACCGACTTCGGCGGATACCAGGTCGGGTTGTGCACCTTCGCCGTGATCTTCGTCATGCCGATCGGCGTCTGCCAGTCCATGCGGCCGATGCTGATCGGATAGGTGATGACGGCCGGTTCCTCGCCGGGCTTCGGCTGCGGGTAGTAATAAAGCCGAAGCTCCGCGACGTTGATCACCACGCCCTCGCGCGGGCCGCCGGGCAGAATGAAGCGCGTCGGCAGCGTGACGGCGGTGCCCTCCCCCGGCAGCCACGGATCGACCCCCGGGTTCGCCAGCGTGATGTCCTCGTAACCGAGCCCGTAACGCCGCGCAATATCCAGCAACGTATCCGCGTAGCGCGACTGGGTCATCTGCAGGTCGCCGATGATGTCGACGTCGGGCGCCGGAAGCGTGAAGCTCGCCGCCGTGGCGGCCGCGCTCATGAGCAGCGACGCGACGGCAGCAACCGACAAGGCTGTCGCATGCCACAGAACGCCGGTCTTCGAATCGCTCACGCGCATTCCATCCGCTCTTTCGTGCTCTTCAGCGGATATTGCCATTCATGGCTTGATTTTGCAGCAGATTTCTAACTGGCGCCGCCGACTGGGTCGCAGTTCCGCGTGCTCGATCGGCGCCGGAGGAAGAAAGGCGCCGGTTCGGCTGGGTCCCTATCGCGAGTGACCGCCGCCCTCAGTTCTCGATGCCCTCGAGGTCGAGCAGGAACGCGTAATCGAAAGCCGTCTCCTCGAGCCGGCGGAAACGGCCCGACGCGCCACCGTGGCCCGCATCCATGTTGGTCCGCAGCAGCAGCAGGCTGTCGCCGGTCCCGAGCTCGCGCAATTTCGCCACCCACTTGGCGGGCTCCCAGTATTGCACCTGCGAATCATGCAACCCGGTGGTGACCAGCAGGTTCGGGTACGGCTGCGCAGCGACGTTGTCGTATGGCGAATACGACAGCATGTAAGCGTAATCATCCCTGTCGTTCGGGTTGCCCCATTCGTCGTACTCGCCGGTCGTCAGCGGAATGCTTTCGTCGAGCATGGTCGTCACGACGTCGACGAACGGCACGGCGGCGATGACACCTTTGTACAGTTCCGGGCGCATGTTCATCACCGCGCCCATCAGCATGCCGCCGGCGCTGCCGCCATAGGCGTAGAGATGGTCCGCCGACGTGTATTTGCGTTCGATCAGCGCCGCGGAGCAGTCGATGTAATCGGTGAAGCTGTTCTTCTTCTGACTGAGCTTGCCGTCCTCGTACCAGGCGCGCCCCATTTCGGAGCCGCCGCGCACGTGCGCGATCGCGAAGACGAAACCGCGATCCAGCAGGCTCAATCGCCGGAGGTCGAAGGTCGGGTCGCTGCTCAAGCCGTAGGCGCCGTAGGCATACAGCAGCAGCGGGTTCCCGCCGTCGCGCTGCATGCCTTTGCGGTAGACGAGCGAGATGGGGATGCGCGCGCCGTCGCGCGCCGCGGCGAAGATGCGCTCTGCCCGATAATGATCGGGGTCGAAGCCGCCGGGGATTTCCTGGCGCTTGACGAGGCGGCGCTCGCCGCTCGTCATGTCGTAGTCGTATGCCGAATCCGGCGTGGTCAGCGACTCGTACTCGAAACGCAGCCAGTCGGAATCGTATTCGAAGTTGTCCTGCGTGGACGCGGTGAAGGTTTCCTCGCCGAACCCGACGTCATGGCTCTTGCCGGTGCGCCGGTCGATGACGTGAATCGCCGGAAGCCCGTCCCGCATTTCCTCGAGCACGAGGAACCGGGCGAAGACCTCGCCGCCCTCGATCAGCACGTCCTCGCGATGCGGCACGACTTCCTTCCAGTACTTGCGCGCCGTACGATCGTGCGCCGTCTGCATGACCCGGAAATTCCGCGCCTGCCAGTTCGTATAGATGTAGAAGCGGTCGCCGCCGTCCTCGACGTGATACTCGTGATCGCGCGCGCGGCGCTCGAAAACGACCGGTTGCGCGCGCGGCTCGTCCGCGCGCAGATACCGGTACTCTGTCGACACGGTGCTCTCGGAGTTGATGAACAGATAGCGCTCGGTTTTCGACTTCGACACGTCGACCGAGAACGTGTCGTCCTCCTCCGCGTAGACGAGATGACCGGCCTCCTCGCCGAGCGTGCGCCGGTAGACCTTGTCCCAGCGCAGGGTCGCCGGATCGAGCGCGGTGTAGAACAGCGTGCGATTGTCGTTGGCCCATTCCTGATTGCCGGTAACGCCGGCGACGGAATCCTCGAGCAGGTTTCCCGAGCGAAGATCCTTGAAGTGCAGCGTGTAGACGCGGCGACCCCGCTCGTCGACGGCGAAAGCCGCCATGCGATGATCCGGGCTCACGGTGAAGCCGCGCACGTTGAAGAATTCGTGCCCGTCCGCGAGCGCGTTCACGTCGAGCAGGATTTCCTCCCCGGCGTCCAGCGAGCCGTGCTTGCGACAGTAGATCGGGTATTCCCTGCCGGCCTCGTAGCGGCGATAGTAGAAGTAGTCGTCGATCCTGACCGGCGCCGAGATGTCCTCCTGCTTCGTGCGCCCCTTCATCTCGTCGAACAGCTTGCGCTGCAGGCCCCCGGTGTGCGACATGCGGCGCTCGGTGTAGGCGTTCTCCGCTTCGAGATACGCGCGCACGGCGGGATCGTTCCGGTCGTTGAGCCAGAAGTAATCATCGATGCGCTCGTCGCCGTGGATGACGAGCGTCTCCGGCATTTTCCGCGCCTCAGGCGCTTCCGGCGTCGGCGCGCTCAATGCAGGTGACGCTCCGGTCATGAATATCGTTCCCAACAGGATCAGTGCAGCAGATATTGCAGGTCGGGGCATCGGGGCACAGTAGCCGATCTCGACGAGGAACGGTTTCCGTTCACGCGCCTGAACGGCGGTGGCCTTCTCGAAACCGTGGGCGACAGGGACGTCGCCCCCGGAGCGTCCAGGGACGGATTTACAGCGTTTTCGAGAAGGCCACCGCCGTTCAGGCGCGTGAACGGAAACCGTTCCTCGTCGAGATCGGCTACTGTGCCCCGATG
>JBOIDB010000006.1:0-28302 GCA_050740235.1 Gammaproteobacteria bacterium | reverse complement strand
GTTCTCTTTCAGTCGCTCCCCGATACTCGCTTGGTGAAAGAGAACCGGTGAAACCGGCGTCTCCTCACCGAACCGGCACCTTCAATCCTTCTGCAGGTCGAAATCCTCGAAGTCCGCGATGTCCTCGCGGCAGCGCTTTTCCTCGAGGTATTTTTCGAGACGACGCCAGGCCGGCTCGTCGCGCCTGTTGCGCAGCCGCGCGCGCGACTCCAGATCGTCGATCAGATGATCGATATCCAGTACTTCGGGATCCTCTACGATGTCGTCGATGTCGTCGTCGTCGTCGTAGGTATCCGATTCTGACTCATCGCCCATGTCTTTCGATCGAACAATTCCACTCTTTTGCCCAACCCGTTTGGCGCCCTTATAAAGCGAAACTTTCGCCGAGGCAATAGGCGATTTCACAAAGTCGAAAAGTGAGAAACGGCGCGCCTTCCAGCACGCCCGGACTCAGCCGACGAGCTCGTTCAGCCGGAAGATCGGCAGCAGGATCGCGATGACGATGACGAGGACCACGACGCCCATGGCGATGATGAGCGCGGGTTCCAGAATGCCGAGCAGCGCCGCGATGAGCCCGTCCATCTCGCGCTCCTGGTTGATCGCGGCGCGGCCCAGCATCGTGTCCAGCTCGCCGCTCGCCTCACCGCTCGAGATCAGGTGGATGGTCATCGGCGGAAAGACTTTCGTGGCCGCGAGCGACTTGCCGATCGGCGCCCCTTCACGCACGCGCAGGGCCGCTTCCGTGACGGCGTCCCGCATCGGCACGTTGGTCACGACCGCGCCGGCGATGCGCAGCGATTCGAGCACCGGCACGCCGCTGCCGGCGAGGATGCTGAACGTGCGCGTGAACCGCGCGGTGTTCACGCCGCGCGTCAGGCGCCCGACGAGCGGCACGCGCAGCAGAAAGCGATGCCAGCGGCGGCGCGGTTCCTCGTGTTTCAGGACGCGCCTGGCGATCCAGACGCCACCGCCTGTCAGCACGAGCAGGTAGCCGCCGTAGGCGCGCAGAAAATCGCTCAGCCCGATCAATGCGCGGGTGAGCATCGGCAACTCGGAGCCCGTGTCCTCGAACACACCGACGACCTTCGGCACGACATAGACGAGCAGGCCGCTGACGATGAGCAGCGCGAGCAGCGTCAGGATGACCGGGTAGACGAGCGCATTGGTCACCTTCTGCCGCAGGACCTGACGGCCCTCCGTGTAGTCCGCGAGCCGCTCCAGCACGGCGTCGAGATGGCCCGACTGTTCGCCGGCCGCCACGGTGGCGCGGAAGATTTCCGGAAAGGCCTGCGGGAAATCGCCGAGCCCGTCGGCCAGCGTGTGGCCTTCCATGACCCGCGAGCGCACGCCCAGCAGGATGCTCTGCAGGCGCGGCTTCTCGCTCTGCTCTCCGACCGCGAGCAGCGCTTCCTCCAGCGGCAGTCCCGAACGAACGAGCGTCGCCAGCTGGCGCGTGATGAGCGCGAGGTCCATCGCGGCGATGCCGCGGCGGAACGACACGCCGGTCGTCTGACGCTTCGCTTCTCGCTGCGCTACTTCCGTGACCTGCAGCGGCAACAGCGACCGGTCGCGCAGCATCTGGCGCACCTGGCGCGCCGTATCGCCCTCGAGGACGCCCTTGCGCTCCTTGCCGCCGGTATCGACCGCGGTGTATTCGAAGGCGCCCATCGCGATGGCTATGCCGTACGCGGTTTCGGAAACCGCATGCGACGCGCGTCAGGGCTTGAGTGACGGGGGTCTTCTCGAAACCGTGGGCGACAGGACGTCGCCCCCGGAGCGGCCATGGACGGCTTTACCGCGTTTTCGAGAAGACCCCCGTCATTCAGGCCTTCTTCGCGATTATCGTTCACGGCGGCTTTTCGAGGAGCTGCTAGTCTTCGCGGGTGACGCGCAGCACTTCCTCGAGCGTGGTGATGCCGGCCAGCACCTTGCGCCGGCCGTCGTCGCGGATGCTGGGGCTCAGGCTGCGCGCGTAGCGCTCGAGCTGATGTTCGCCGGCGCCGTCGTGAATCATGGTGCGCATCGTGTCGTCGACCGAGACCAGTTCGTAGATGCCCGTTCGGCCGCGGTAGCCCGTCTGGTTGCAGGCTTCGCAGCTCTGCGGCTTGTACAGCGTGACCGCCTCGCCGGGCTCGAGGTTGAGCAGGTCCAGCTCGCGTTTGCCGGCCGGATAGCTCTTGCGGCAGTCCGGGCACAGCACCCGTACCAGGCGTTGCGCGAGCACGCCGACGAGGCTCGAGGACAAAAGGAAGGGCTCCACGCCCATGTCACGCAGGCGCGTCACCGCGCCGACCGCCGTGTTCGTGTGCAGCGTGGAGAGCACGAGGTGCCCGGTCAGGCTCGCCTGCACGGCGATTTCGGCCGTCTCGAGATCGCGGATCTCGCCGACCATGACCACGTCCGGGTCCTGGCGCAGGATGGCGCGCAGGCCGCGCGCGAAGGTCATCGTCACCTTCGTGTTCACCTGCGTCTGGCCGATGCCGTCGATGTAGTACTCGATCGGATCCTCGACCGTCATGATGTTGCGGCTGTTGTCGTTGATGCGCTCGAGGCCGGCGTAGAGCGTCGTCGTCTTGCCCGAGCCGGTCGGGCCCGTCACGAGAATGATGCCGTGCGGCTTGTGGATCAGCTCGTCGATGGTGGTCTGGGTCGAGTCCTCCATGCCGAGGTGGCCGAGCTCGAGCCGGCCGGCCTGCTTGTCCAGCAGACGCAGCACGACGCGCTCGCCATGACCCGAAGGAATGGTCGAGACGCGCACGTCGACGGCGCGACCGGCGATGCGCAGCGAGATGCGGCCGTCCTGCGGCAGGCGCTTCTCGGCGATGTCGAGCTTCGACATGACCTTGATGCGCGACACGACGAGCGGCGCCACTGCGCGGCGCGACTGCAGCACTTCGCGCAGCACGCCGTCGACGCGGAAGCGCACCACCAGGCGGTTCTCGAACGGCTCGATGTGGATGTCGGAGGCGTTCTCCTTGACCGCCTCGGTCAGCACGGCGTTGATCAGGCGGATGATGGGCGCGTCGTCCTCGCTTTCCAGAAGATCGGACGGCTCGGGCAGCTCCTGCGCGACCTTGAACAGGTCCGTGTCCGAGTCGAGGCCCTCGACCATCTGCATGGCTTTGTTCGAGCCGCTCTCGTAAGTCTGTTGCAGCAGCGTGTCGAAGGTCTCGCGGCTGACCGGCACGAGCCGCAGCGGCATGCCCGCGAAGCGGCGCACTTCGGACAGGCTGATGGGCGAGACGCCGTCGCGATAGATGGTTTCCGCGTGTTCGTCCGTGTATTCGCGGATCAGCACGCCGTGCCTTTTGGCGAACGCGAACGACAGCGGCCGGCGTTCGGCGGGCGGCTCGAAGCCGCCGCCGTAGTCGGCGTCAGTCCTCGCCGGCGTCGTCTGCGGAGGCATCGTCAGGGTCGCGTCCGGATCCTGCAGCGCCATCGGCGTCGTTGTCTCGATCGGTTTCATCGTCCTGCCTGCTGTCTTCGAAGTCGGGAATCTCCGTGATGCCGGTGTCGTCCGTCTCCGTCCGTTCGGAGGGCCGGCTCGATGATATATCCTCTATAGGCGGCAGCACGGGCCGCATCGCGTCGCGCATGAGCTGCACGTCGTCCTCACGTCTCAAGCCCTGCTGCTCGCGCATGTAATTGTATTTCGCGTTCGTCTCGATCGCGGTCTCCACGCCGTTGCGCAGGATCTTCGGCCGGATGAAGACCATGAGATTGGTCTTGACCTTGTCGGTGCTGCGCGACCGGAACAGGTTGCCGATTATCGGGATGCTGCCGAGGATCGGCACGCGCGCGTCGTTCTCGCGCAGCTCGTCGGAAATGAGCCCGCCGAGCACGATGATGCCGCCGTCGTCGACGATCACGCTGGTCGAGATGGTGCGCTTGTTGGTGATCAGGTCGACGGCCCCGGCGGCGCCCGCCGCCAGGCTCGAGGATTCCTGCTCGATCTTCAGGCGGATGGTGTTGCTCTCGTTGATCTGCGGCGTGATCTTGAGGATCGTGCCGACCTCCTCGCGCTGGATGGTCTGGAAGGGATTGACCGCGCCCGTCGCGGCGCCCGTGTTAGTGAACTGGCCGGTCAGGAACGGCACTTCCTGGGCGACCCTGATCTCGGCCTCCTGATTGTCCATGGTCACGATGGACGGCGTGGAGAGGATGTTCGTGTCGCCGTCGCTCGCCAGCGCGCGCAGCAGGATGGCGAAGTTCGTGCCGCTGTCCTCGAAGCGGCCGCCGCCGACCGTGGCGCCCTCGCCGATGACGCTCGTGGGATCCACCGCGGTGGTTCCGGTGCCATCGCTCAGCAGCGCGCCGATGATCTGCGCGATACCGGGGCCGGAGGAGGGGAAGTTCGTCACGCCGATCACGTTGCTGTCGTCGCTGCCGTCGACGGCGAAGGTCACGCCGAGCTCGGCCGCGCGATCGGTGCTGACCTCCACGATGATCGCCTCGACCGCCACCTGCAGGCGGCGGATGTCCAGCTTGTCGATGACCTGCATCATCGAACGCATCGACTTCGGCGGCGCGGTGATCACCAGCGCGTTGGTCGCCTCGTCGGCCCAGATGTGCACGCCCGGGAAACCCGGCCGCGCGGCACCGCCTTCGCCGCCGCCGGCGGCGGCTTCGGATTCCTCCTGAACCGCCTGCTCGCTCAGTTTGCCCGCCAGCTCGACGGCGTCGGCATAGTCCAGGTAACGGACCTGCGTATTGCCGCCGCCCTCGAGCGGCGTGTCCAGATGCACGACCAGCGAGCGCAGCTTCAAGCGCTCGTTCTTGTCGCCGCTGATGAGGATGCTGTTGGTGCGCTCGTCCGCGACCATGTTGATCGCGCCGGCGCCTTCGGCGCGGTTCGCCTGCAGTAAAGTGTTCATCGTGCGCACGAGGTCGCCGGCCGACGCGTGCTGCAGGCGGATGACGTCGACTTCGTCGTCGCC
Organism: Gammaproteobacteria bacterium; assembly: GCA_050740235.1. GTDB lineage: Bacteria > Pseudomonadota > Gammaproteobacteria > Steroidobacterales > JACDCP01 > JACDCP01. Next base: position 23,365 of record JBOIDB010000006.1, on the reverse strand, counting down.
GCCCCGGTCGATGCGATCGATGATGCGCATGAGGCGGTTCACGTTGCCGGCGCGATCGGAAATGATCAGCATGTTCGACGGCGGGTGCGCGGCCAGGTGGCCGTACTGCGGCACGAGCGGCCGCAGGATCGGCACGAGCTGCGCCGCGGCGACGTTCTGCACCGGGATCACCTGCGTGACGATCGCGTCGGAGCCTTCGTTCACCTGCTGCGGCAGGTCGTTCGCGGGGAACTGGCGGGCATTGGCGTCCGGCATGATCTTGACCACATTGCCCGACGGCACGGCGACGAAGCCGTAGACCTGCAGCAGCGAGAGGAACGCCTCGTAAAACGCGTCGGGGCTCATCGGCACCGGCGAGAGCATGGTCACTTCCGCCTTGACGCGAGGATCGATGATAAAGGTGCGTCCCGTGACCTCGCTGACCGCCTCGACGATCTGGCGCAGATCCGCGCCTTTGTAGTTCGGCGTGACTTGCGGCTGCTGGGCCATGACGCCGGAGGCGAAGCCGAAGAGCAGGGCGAAGGCCAGCAGAACGCGGCGCGTCCGGTGCGGGCCCACTTTCGTACCAGTCACGGGCATGCGGATCTTCCCTTTCGGTTGAACGTCATCAACGATCGAAGCTGCCGTCTTCGTTCTCGACGGCCGCGAGCTGCGAGGTGTCGAGCGTCAGCACTTCCGGCTGGCCGTTGCGCTCGACCGTGATCGAAACCTGTGACGCATCGCCCAGCGAGCTGAAAACCTCCATGCCGCTGGCCGGATCGTCGAGCGCCGTGCCGTTGATCTCGATGATCAGATCGCCGGGCTTGAGGCCCAGCTCGGCGAACTGCTCGCGCTTGCGTCCGGGGTAGATGCGGTAGCCACGCTGCTTGCCGTCCGCGAATACGGGCTGCGGCCGGATCACGTCCGTCAGGGCGGCGGCGTTCTTGCTGACCACGTCGCGCAGGCTCGGCAGCGGCCGCAGGTTCGCCTGCGGGGCCTGCACGGGCCGCACCGGCTGGCGCCCTGCCGCGGCGCTCACATCGGCCTCGCGTGGCAGCAGCAGCGCTTCGAGCTGGCCGCCCCGGTTCAGAATGACGCGATCGGGCTTCACGGCGTGCAGGCTGAAGCCGCCCGGCAGCGCGTCGTCGATCTTGTACACTTTCTCGCCGCCGCTCGAGTCGGCGATGATGGCGATCGCCTGCGCGGGATCGTCCGCCGCGATCGTGCCGCGCAGGCTCAGGGCGGCATTCGACTCGGGCACGTTCTCGAGCGGCGTTTCGATGACGTTCGCTTTCGGTTCCGCCTTGCCGAAGAAATGCGCCTCGACGATGCCGGTCACGTCGACGAGCGTGTCGCGCCCCGCGCCCGGCTGGCCCGCGCGCGCGACGGCGGCGTCGAGATCCTCGGGCGGCGAGGGGACCAGCATCCAGATCAGCCGGGCGAGCTGCCAGGCGATGGCGATCGCGAACAGGGCGGCCACCCATTGCGGCAGCGTCCGCGACGCGCGCGCGAGCAGGTCGTCGTAGTCCGCGCTGCGGAACTGGTTGAGTGTGCTCGCAAGACTCATGCTGCGGATTGGCCCCTCGGATGCCTGGGTAGCCGCCGGACTCCCGATAGGTGGCGCCGATGATACGGGCAAGCTTGCAAACCCCTCAAGTCATTGCCCCCGCTACAGATTACAGATAACAGACGACAGATGACAGAAAAAAGCGCCGGGCGCACGGCCCGGGAGACACTGATGACCGCCACTCCTCGATACCTATAACGGCCCCGACCCCCCGATGGTGTTAATCGGTGGCCATTTTATTCTGCACCGCCGCATTTTACGAGACGCGCCCGGGGCCGATTGCCGCCGCTGCCCGGCTTCGTCAATCTGTAATCCGGCAACTGTTTTCTGTAATCTGGTATCGGGAAACTTGCTGCGAGCGCTGTGATCCAAAGCATTGCAAGCCCTCCGTTCTCGGCATGGCAAACGATATCCGTCAGATCGATCAGGAAGGCGACCATGGCCTGGCCGTTCAGGAAGTCAGGCCGCGGCTCAAGAAGCCGCCACTTTTCAAGGTCGTTCTGTTAAATGACGACTTCACGCCCATGGAATTTGTGGTAGAAATCCTGGAAAGAATATTTTCGATGGAACGAACCAAAGCCACCCAGGTGATGCTGGAAGTGCACACGCGAGGGAAAGGCGTGTGCGGCGTCTACACCTACGAGATTGCCGAGACCAAGGTGGCGCAGGTCAACGGGTACGCACAAAAACACCAGCACCCGCTCCTGTGCACCATGGAAGAGATCTAGCCATGCTGAGCAGCGAACTCGAATTCTGCCTGAACGAAGCGTTCCAGGCCGCGCGGGAGAAGCGTCACGAATTCATGACCGTCGAGCATCTCCTGCTGGCGCTCGTCGACGTGCCGCGCGTCATCGAAATCCTCCGCGCCTGCGGCGCGGACATCGAGCGGCTGCGGCGCGAGCTCATCGAATTCATCGACGAGACCACGCCGCGCCTCAAGCAAGACGACGAGCAGGAAGTGCAGCCGACGCTCGGTTTCCAGCGCGTGGTGCAGCGGGCCATATTCCACGTGCAGTCGAGCGGCAAGAAGGAAGTCTCGGCCACCAACGTGCTGGTGGCGATCTTCGGCGAGAAGCAGTCGCACGCGACCTATCTGCTGAACGCGCAGGATGTCGCCCGGCTCGACATCGTCAATTACATCTCGCACGGCCTTTCGAAGGTGTCGGACGACGGCGTCGACGCGGGACCGGCCGGCGACGAGGCCATGGAGTCCCTGAAGGGCAACGAGGGCGCGAGCCCCCTCGAGAAATACGCCACCAACCTGAACAAGCTCGCCGCGGAAGGCCGCATCGATCCGCTCATCGGCCGCGAGCTGGAGATCCAGCGCACCATTCAGATCCTCTGCCGGCGGCGCAAGAACAACCCGCTGTACGTGGGCGACGCGGGCGTCGGCAAGACGGCGCTGGCCGAAGGGCTGGCGCGACTCATCGTCGAGGAGAAGGTGCCCGACGTGCTGAGCGACTGCACCGTGTACACGCTCGACATGGGCACGCTCATCGCCGGCACCAAGTATCGCGGCGATTTCGAGAAACGCCTCAAATCGGTCATCGCGGAGTTGAAGAAGAACCCGGGCGCGATCCTGTTCATCGACGAGATTCACACGATCATCGGCGCGGGCGCGGCCTCGGGCGGCGTCATGGACGCGTCCAATCTGATCAAGCCGGTGCTCGCCAACGGCGAGCTGCGCTGTATCGGCTCGACGACATACAACGAGTACCGCGGCATCTTCGAGAAGGATCACGCGCTGGCGCGGCGCTTCCAGAAGATCGAGGTACCGGAGCCGTCGGTCGACGAGACCGTGGAGATCCTCAAGGGCCTGCAGTCGCGTTTCGAGGAGCACCACGGCGTGCGTTACCAGCCGGAGGCGCTGCGCGCCGCGGCCGAGCTGTCGGCGAAGCACATCAACGACCGGCAGCTTCCCGACAAGGCTATCGACGTCATCGACGAGGCGGGCGCTTCGCTGAGGCTGCAGCCGATCGCGCAGCGCTCGCCGCTGGTGACGGTCGAGCAGATCGAGGCCATGGTGGCGCGGATGGCGCGCATCCCGGCGAAAAGCGTCTCTGCGTCCGACCGCGACGTCCTGCGTAATCTCGAGCGCGATCTCAAGCTCGTCATCTTCGGCCAGGACCGGGCGATCGACAGCCTCGCCGCGGCGATCAAGATGTCGCGCTCGGGTCTGGGCGAGGAGGAGAAGCCGGTCGGCTCGTTCCTGTTCGCAGGGCCGACGGGCGTCGGCAAGACCGAGGTGACGCGCCAGCTCGCCATGATCATGGGCATCGAGCTGGTGCGCTTCGACATGTCCGAGTACATGGAGCGCCACACGGTGTCACGCCTGATCGGCGCGCCGCCCGGCTACGTCGGCTACGACCAGGGTGGGTTGCTTACCGAGGCGATCACCAAGAACCCGCACTGCGTGCTGCTGCTCGACGAGATCGAGAAGGCGCACCCGGAAGTCTTCAATCTGCTGCTGCAGGTCATTGACCACGGCACGCTGACGGACAACAACGGCCGCAAGGCGAACTTCCGCAACGTGATCATCGTCATGACCACGAACGCGGGCGCGCAGGAGATGAGCCGCGCCTCCATCGGCTTCACGGCGCAGGACCACAGCTCAGAAGGCCTGGAGATCGTGCGCAAGACTTTCAGTCCGGAGTTCCGCAACCGGCTGGACGCGATCATTCAATTCGCGTCGCTGGACGCGCGCACGATCGAGCGCGTCGTCGACAAGATGATCGTCGAGCTCGAGTCGCAGCTCGAAGGCAACAAGGTCACGCTCGAGCTGGAGACCGGGGCCCGGGCGTGGATCGCGCGCAACGGTTACGACCCGCAGATGGGCGCGCGGCCCATGGCGCGGATCATCCGCGAGCACATCAAGCGCCCGCTCGCCGAGGAGCTGCTGTTCGGCAAGCTGAGCCAGGGCGGCCACGTCACGGTCAGCGTGTCGGACAGCGACGAGCTCGAGTTCGACATTCAGCCCGATCACGCGGCCGAAGCGGTGAAGTAAGCGCGCTGCCCGCAGCGCCGGGCGTATGAGGGACTTTCCCTATTTCGTTCCCGTGGCGGCGTTTGCTAGCATTTTTCTTTGCCGGTCAGTGGTGTCGCGAGGAGGGGTGGCGTGATGGATTTCGCCGGCCTGATACCGATCGCCCTGTTGATCATTGCCGCATGGTTGTGGTTGCGCGCGCGCCGGGACAGGTTGACCGTAGAGAGCCGTGCCGGGCTCGAGCGCGACCACCGCAAGCTGCTGCGGCTGTCCCTGTACGACGATATGACCGGCCTCGCGAACCGCAAGCTGTTTCGCGACAACATGCTCAAGTCGCTGGCGCACGCCAGGCGCGAGCAGACCCGGCTTGCCCTGCTCTACCTCGATCTCGACGGCTTCAAGGCCGTCAATGACAAGTTCGGTCACGAGACGGGCGACACGCTGCTCAGGCTGGTGGCGAATCGCCTGAGGAGCGCGCTGCGCGCGGACGACTTCATCGGGCGGCTCGGCGGCGATGAGTTCGCGGTTCTGATCGAGGACGTCGCGGATGCGGGCGACGTCGCGAACGTGGCGGAAAAAATCATCGATACGCTGACGCTGCCACTCAATATCGGCGGCCACGACGTGAACGTCGGCGTCAGCATCGGCATCGCTACCGGTCCGGCCAATGGCACGGACGCGAACGCGCTGGCCCGCTTCGCAGACCTGGCGATGTACAGGGCGAAGGATCGGGGCGGAAACCGCTACCAGTTCTATTCCGACGCGCTGCATGCCGAGGTCGAGCGGCGGGCGGACATGGAGGTCGATCTGCGCGACGCGCACCGGAGAGGCGAGTTCGCCCTGCGCTACGAGCCGCAGGTCGAGCTGGCGTCGAACCGCATCGTCGGGCTCGAGGCGCTGCTGCACTGGAACCATCCCGAACGCGGCATCATGCCGGTCGGCGAATTCCTGCCGCTGCTCGAGCGGTTCGGCATGATCGGCGTAGTGGGCGACTGGCTGCTGGAGGAAGGCTGCTCCGAGTTGAGCAGCTGGCAGGAGCTGCCCGGCAGGGCGCAGCTCAGGCTCGCGGTCAACCTGTCGATAGTCCAGCTCGCGGACGTGATGCTCGCCGGACGGATTCTCGACATGCTCGACGGCGTGGGCGTGGCGCCATCGCAGCTCGACGTCGAGGTGCCGGAGTTCGTGCTGGTGCAGGACGACCGGCGCGCGCTGATCACGTTGCGCGAGCTGCAGGAGCACGGCGTGGGCATTGTCATCGACGGCTTCGGCACCGGCGGCTCTTCGCTCAGTCACCTCAAGCGGCTGCCGCCCGTGCGAATGCTGAAAATCGACCGGTCTCTGATCGCCGACGTGCCCGGCAACGCCGGCGACCGCGCCATCGCGACGGCGGCTATTGCGCTGGCGCACAGCCTCGGCACGAAGGTGACCGCGGAAGGCGTGGAGTCGGAGTGGCAGAGGCGATTCCTGCAGCAGGCCGGCTGCGATTTCGGCCAGGGCTTTCACTTCTGGCCGCCGCAGCCCGGCGAGGCGATCGCCCCGCTGTTGATCGCCGGAAACGCGGAGGACGGCGCCGGCGCCGCGCGCGACCTCGAGCACGCCGGCTGAGCAGGTTCAGCCGGTGCCTTGCAGGATGATGAAAAAGGCATCCGTGGCTTTTCATGGCGAGCATTTCAAGAACTCGTAGTTCTTGAAAATGGTGATGCATCCCTGCATCACTCAGCAGGCTGCCAAAGAACAGAGTTTTTATCAGCCTGCTGACAGCAACGGCTCGACGCGCATCCGGATCCGATCGTCGACCTCGAATACCGAGGCTTCGGGTACTGCTCGCCAGTCCTCGTCGGTAATGCGTTCCGAAGCGAGGACCACCGAGCGATAACTTTCTCCCTTCGGTACCACGGCGTCCGGCACGCCGGTAATCTCGTCGATGTGCGGCTCGTGACGCTCGACGTACCAGAGTGAGCGTCCGAGCCTCGCGCCGGCGAGCCGCGCTCCCAGCGTCCAGAATATGTTGAGGCCCACTTCCGCCTGGCCGTCGGTGCCGCGGCTCCAGGCCGTCACCTGCTGCACTGCGCGGCGGAGCAGCTCGACGGGGCCGGGCGATGCGTCGGCCTCGTGCATCGACATCAGCAGCCGAAAGAAATGCTCGCTGTCGGTGTCGCCGTGCAAAGCGGCGCGCTGCCGCGCGGACATGGCGTCCGTCATCAGCGCGCGAATCGTCGCGAACGCGCCAAGATGGCCGTTGTGCGCCAGCATTGCGTCGCCGTCACTGAAAGGATGCGTGTTGCACAGCGCAGGCGCGCCGGCAGTGGCGCGGCGGACGTGGCCCAGAACGGTCAACCCCTTGATCATGCCGGCCTTGGCGCGGAATTGCGGGCTTTCGGAGGCGGGATGCGCCTGCTTGAGGCACCAGCTGCGGCCGTCGAGCCAGTAGCCGACGCCCCAGCCGTCGGGGTTCGGCGCGCCGGTCTCATCGCGGCGGCTTTGCGCCATCAGGGAGTTCTGCGATTCGATGAGCTCGCGGCCGACTCGGGTAGGATGGCTGGCGCGCAGGGCATAGAGGCGGCACATGGCGCCCTGTATAAGCGATTGCCGCCTGCCTTGCGAGGGCAGCCGTCACGGCGCGCCGTGCAGATCAGCGCTGCGCCGAACCGTCGCTCCCGCCTGCCGCTACGAGTTCCCCGAACACGACGCGCGCAGCCGCGCGGCCGCCGAAAATGAGACACACGACGCCTGCCAGTTCCGCAAACACGACGGGCCACGCGGCGGGCGAGGCGAAGAGGTCCGAACGCGCCCGGAAGATGCCGGCCAGCAGGAATATCGTCCAGGCGCTGCCCATCCACAGGATGTGATGCGCGAGCGTGGTGCCACGCCGCACGGGCGCCGGCAATCGCGAGAAATCGAGCACGCCGGCGGCGATCGTCGGCAGGGCGAGCGCGGAGCCCGTCCACAGTAACGAATGCGAGAGCGCCGCGATCTCGATGCCCGGAACGGCGATATTTACGGGCGTGAGGAGCAGCGCGTCCAGCGCTGCGGCGAACGTCCAGGCGGCGATCGGAAAATGCACCAGCATCGGGTGCCACGGATGCCGGAACGCCGCGTCACCCACCGAGCACCGCGACGAGAAGCAGCGCGAATCCAGCGACCGCCAGGCTCGCATGCGCGACAACCACGCCCTTGGCCGGCAGGCGTTCGCCGAAGTGCAGGGACGCGAGATAGAAGCCGCCGAGGGCGGCCACCAGGAAAGCGGCAAGAGACCATACGACGAGCGAGCCGCCGGTGCCGCGCAGCGCTGCGAACACGAGCAGCACCAGGCCGGTTGCGCCGACGAGCGCATGGATCAGCGACAGGGCCCAGGGCGCGAATTTCCCACGCAGGACGTGGAGCGCCAGAGAGACACCGAGCAGCGCGCCGATGGCGAAAATCACGACAGCCACGTTCAACATTTCTCATGCTCCTGGAGCTTGTTTTTGAGGAGACCGACGCGGGCAGCCTACGCGTCGCCCGATCACTTTGTCAAGTTTTTCATTGAAAAACTTACAATAGCGTGTTTGCGCGCTTATACTGACCTGCATGGAAACTCCGGCCATCAGCGCCTTCGGCGACCGTCAACGGCAACTGCTCGGCCTGCTTCTGGAAACCAAGGCCGGCCTGACCGCCGATGAGCTGGCCGCGAAGCTGGAGGTCAGCCGCAGCGCTGTACACCAGCACCTGAGCGCGCTGGAAAGCGATGGTCACGTGGAAAAAACGCCGCTGGCATCGAAGGGCGGGCGGCCCGGTTTCGCCTGGCGCCTCACCGATCGCGGCATTCACCTTTTCCCCAAGCAATATGCCCTGTTTTCCCAGCTGTTGATCCGCGGCATGAAAGAACGACTCGGCAGCGACGAGCTGGTGCATGCGATGCGTGCGCTCGGCGCGACACTTGCCGGACAACACGCGCACCGGCTCGCAGGCAAAAACCGCAAAGCGCAAATCGAGGAAGTCGCGCGCATCATGCGCGAGCTCGGCTACCAGTCCCGCGCGGAGCACGATCCGGGGCACGCGCTGCCCATTCTCGATGCCCGCAATTGCATCTATCACAATCTCGCGCGCGAGCATCCGGAGGTCTGTCAGCTCGACCTGGCATTGCTGGGAAAGCTGCTCGACGCCGATATCGAGCACGTCGAATGCATGGTCCGCGGCGGCAGGGCATGCCGGTTCCGCGTGTTGCGTCAACGGAAGAAGAAATCAGCTCACGTCGTCGGCTCGTCTGCCGATGACTCCGGCAGGTGACGTGCGCTTGCGCCGCCTGGCATTGGCAATCGCCCAGGCTTCGCGCGGCAGCTCGTAGCAGATCGCATCCGGCTCCGCGCCCGGGCCGGCGAAACGAAATCCCGCCTTCTCGAGCACCATGCGCGAGGCTTTGAACGTCGGCATGGTCTGCGCGATCACGCAATCGACGGCACGCTGCGCGAACGCGTGATCCGCGAGCCCGAGCGTCGCCTCGGTCGCGATGCCGCGGCGGCGGAATTCGCTCAATATCGAGTAACCGATCTCGACCAGGCCATTGGCGTCCGGCCGTCCCTTGTAGCCGGCGACACCGACCAGCATGTTTTCGGCCCGGAAGATCACGTAGTGCAGCCACCAGCCGATCTCGCGCGGGTTCTGTTCCAGGTGGCGAATGGTCCATTCGAGCTTGTCCACTTCGAACAATTCGGGCGGCCAGTTCTCCGGCACGGTCGCGCCGAGCGCGCGCTCGAGCGATGCACGGCCAGCGATGTCGGCCACGCCAAGCGCAGGCGTCAGCGGGATCAGGCTGAGGCGGGCAGTGCGCACCGTCGGCATGCGGCCTCCTTCGGCTCGTTCACAGATGATTTGTGCGCCCCGGCGCGCCGGCGGGAGGATATACGGTTTCCCGCCGCCTTGCATTTGCAGGGTTCGTGAACTATGCCTTTCATGTTGGGGGGCGAGCCGAACAAGCACTTTCTGACAAGGAGAACCATCATGGAAAGAAATTCGGGCAGCGGCGCTTCATCGCCTGCCGCCCCGGCATCGGGCGTGACGCGCAGGAAATTCCTGCAGTTGGGCGCGGCAGCCGGGGCCGGCGCTTCACTGGGCTTCATGTCGCGACGATCGATGGCTGAGGAGCTGAGCGGTGTCGCGCCGGACGTCGGGCTGGCCGGCGGCGCGGGCTTCAAGTTCATGGAGGCGACGATCGCCAATCTGCAGCGCCTCATGGAACGCGGCCGCGTGACCTCGCTCCAGCTCGTCTCGCTGTATCTCCAGCGCATCCAGCGCGTCGACAAGGGGCGCGACGGCCTGAACAGCATCATCGCGCTCAATCCCGATGCCAGGCGCATCGCGCGCGCGCTCGATCGCGAGCGGCGCCAATCCGGGCCGCGCGGGCCCCTGCACGGCATCCCGATCCTGCTCAAGGACAACATCGACACGGGCGACCGCATGATGACGACGGCCGGATCGCTGGCGCTGGCCGGCGCGCCCGCCCCGCAGGACTCGACCGTGGCCGCGCGGCTGCGCGAGGCCGGCGCGGTGATCCTCGGCAAGGCCAATCTGAGCGAATGGGCGAACTTCCGCGGCTTCGGATCGTCGAGCGGCTGGAGCGGTGTGGGCGGCCAGTGCAACAACCCCTACATCCTGGATCGCAATCCGTGCGGCTCGAGCTCGGGATCCGCGGCCGCCGTGTCGGCCAATCTCTGTACCGCCGCCCTCGGCACGGAGACCGACGGCTCCGTGGTCTGCCCCGCGTCGGCTTGCGGCGTCGCCGGCATCAAGCCGACGGTCGGTCTGACGAGCCGCGCCGGCGTAGTGCCGATCTCGGACACGCAGGACACGGTCGGCGTGCACGGTCGTACGATCGCGGATGCCGCCGCGGTACTGGGCGCGCTCACGGGCGTCGATCCGCGCGACCCGAAGACCATGGCGAGCGAAGGTAATTCTTTCACCGATTACACGCAGTTCCTCGATCCGAACGGCCTGCAGGGCGCGAACATTGGGGTCGTGCGACAGTTCACCACGACGGACGAGACCGAACAGGTATTCGAGCAGGCGGTGCAGGTCATGCGCGACGCCGGCGCGAACGTCGTGGATCCGGTCGAGATTCCGTCGTTCGACGCGTTCAGCGCCGACGACGCGGAAATCATCGTGCTGATCTTCGAGTTCAAGCGCGACCTCAACGCGTATCTCGCCACGCGCACCGGCGTGCCCGTCGCGACCGTCGCCGACGTCATCCAGTTCAATCTCGATCACTTCGAGGAGGAGCTGAAGTTCTTCGGCCAGCAGTTTTTCGAGCTCGCGGAGGCGGAAGTTTTCAGCGAGGCGGACTACATGGCCGCGCTGGAGCGAGGGCCGCGGCTCGGGGGGCCGGAGGGGATCGACGCCGCGCTCATGATGAACGGCCTCGATGCGCTCGTCGCGCCGACGGGCTCGCCGGCCTGGCCGAACGACATCATCACGGGCGATGCGTTCCAGTTCGGTACGTCCGGGTTCGCGGCCGTCGCGGGCTATCCGCTGATCAGCATGCCTGCCGGGTTCGCGTTCGGCCTGCCGGTCGGCCTCACGTTCATGGGCACGGCCTGGAGCGAGCCCACGTTGATCCGGCTCGCGTCGGGCTTCGAGGCGGCATCGCAGGTGCGCCGGGCACCCGGCTTGCTGCCGACGTTCACGGACGACACGCTCGAGGGTGCGGCAATCACTGCCGCGATGCGCGAGCAGGTGCGCGCGAAGCAGCGTATGCAGCAGTTCGAGAAATTCCGCAAGCCGCAGGTGCAGCGGCCGCGGTATCTGTAAGGATCCACGCGGCGGATGGCTCGCCGATCGGCAACGGTCGACGAGCCGCGCGCCCGTGGTGCCCGGGGCGAGACTCGAACTCGCACATCCTCACGGACACAGGCACCTGAAGCCTGCGCGTCTACCAATTCCGCCACCCGGGCCGGGGCCGCGTACCTTACGAAGGGCGCGCCGCCATGTCAAATGGCCTGCACAGGCAAGGCGACGAAACCTCTACTACGCTTAAACAGCAAGCATACAACTATTACAGCCGCCGAAAGGGGGGGCATGCGGCAGGAGAATACGCATGAACAGGTTATTCGGTTCCCGCACGTTTATGGGCTTCTTTTGTCTCCCGGCGTTGGCCGTAGTGGGTCTGGCGCACGCCGACGACCGGCAATTCAAGGCGACCCTCTCCGGCGCTCAGGAGGCTGTGTTCGATGCAGAAGAAATGTTCGTGCCCGGTGGAACGGGAAGCGCTGCAACCGGCAGGGTCAACGCGAGATTCGACAGGGCCTTCACAGGGGTCAGGGTAAATCTGACGGTCAACGGGCTGACGGGCACCTTCGCCGCGGCCCATTTCCATTGCGGCCGGCCGGGCCAGAACGGCCCGGTGGTTTTCGGGTTCGTGAATCCGGGTCCGCTCGAATTCGACGGGCGGAGGATTCGCGGCGCGCTGACGAGCGCCGACTTCACGGGAGCCGATTGTTTGGAATTTGTCGGAAGACCCGTCAACAATATCGTTGCTTTGGCGTTTGCCATGCGTGACGGTTTGATCTATGCAAACGTTCACAGCGATGTCTTCCCGGACGGCGAAATCCGCGGGCAAATGCTCGCAAGGGATGACGACGAGGGCGATGATGGCTGAATGACCGTCCCGTGACGGTCGCGGGCGTCGGTCAGGTAAAGCCGGCAGCCCGGGGTCATGCAGCGAAACAAGGACAGCGGACACTCGACCAGGCACAGGGACGCGCCGGCAACGGCGGGCGGCATCTATCGCGCGCAGGGCGCGCAGGCTGGTCAATTGGCCTAAACTACCCGCTTTTTCACGCCGCAAGGCAGGGAATTTCTTTGAACAAGAAGCGCAGCGCAAAGCGCCGCGATCCGCAGGCCGTGCAGGAGGCGCGGCGCTACGAGCATCCCATTCCGAGCCGGAGCTTCATCCTCGATTACCTGAACGAACGGGGCGCGCCGCTGGCTTTCAAGCCTCTGGCGAAAGGACTGGAAGTCGTCTCCGAGCGCGACCGCGCGGCGCTCGCCAAGCGCCTCGGCGCAATGATTCGCGACGGGCAGCTCATCGAGAACCGGCGCGGCGAATACTGCCTCGTCGACCGCATCCCGCTGGTCACCGGCGAGGTCATCGGCCACCGCGACGGCTTCGGCTTCGTCGTGCCCGATGGGGGCCCTCCGGATGTCTATCTCGCGCCCAGGCAGATGCGCGAAGTGATGCACGGCGACCGCGTCGCCGTGCGCATCAAGGGCACGGACCGGCGCGGGCGGCCGGAAGGTTCGCTGGTCGAAGTTCTCGAGCGTAACAACGCGGAGGTCGTCGGCCGCTTTTACATGGAAAGCGGGCTGGGCTTCGTCGAGCCGGACAATCCGCGCCTCACGCATCACGTCGCGATCCCGCCGGACAAGGCCGGTCGCGCCGAGCCCGGCCAGATCGTCATCGCCGGCATCATCGAGCAGCCGACGCGCCACAGCCAGCCGGTCGGGGAGATCACGCGCATCCTCGGCGACGATACGCAGCCCGGCATCGAGACGGACATCGCGATCAACGCGCACGGCCTGCCGCACGAGTGGCCGAGGAAGCTGCGCGATCAGGTGCGCGGCATGCCTTCGCGCGTCTCGACGGCCGACAAACGCGGGCGCATCGACCTGCGCGAAGTGCCGCTGGTCACCATCGACGGCGCCGATGCGCGCGATTTCGACGACGCGGTGTATTGCGAGCGCAGCGGATCCGGCTGGCGGCTGCTCGTCGCGATTGCCGACGTATCGCACTACGTGGCGAAAGGCGCGCCGCTCGACACGGAAGCCCGACATCGCGGCACCTCGGTGTATTTCCCCACGCGCGTCATCCCGATGCTGCCCGAAGAGCTGTCGAACGGGTTGTGCTCGCTGAAGCCGAAAGTCGATCGCCTGTGCATGGTCTGCGAGATGCGCGTGAGCGATCAGGGCAAGGTCACGGGCGCGCGTTTCTACCCGGCGCTGATGCGCTCGGCTGCGCGTTTGACCTACTCGGAAACCGCGGCGATCCTGGTCACCAAGGACAAAAAGATACGCTATGATTATAAAGAGTTATTGACACATCTTGATAATTTACATGATCTTTACCGCGCACTTGCCAACGCCCGCGGCCGGCGCGGCGCCATCGATTTCGACGTGCCGGACGTGCGCATGGAGTTCGACGGCAACGGCAGGGTCGCCGCGATACATGAATACCATCGCAACGACGCGCACAAGCTGATCGAGGAATGCATGATCGCCGCGAACGTGCAGGCGGCGAAATTCCTGCGCAAGCATCGCGTGCCGACGCTGTTCCGCGTGCACGATCAGCCGGACGCCGATCGCGTCGACAACCTGCGGCAGTTTCTCGGCACTCTGGGCCTCAAGCTGCCGCGGCGCGACATACCCACGCCCGCCGATTTCAGCGCCATGCTGCATCAGGCTGCCGGGCGTCCTGACGAGGCGCTCATCGAGACGGTGACCTTGCGCTCCATGGCGCAGGCGGAGTATCAGCCGAAGAACATCGGCCATTTCGGCCTCGCCCTGGCCGAGTACGCGCACTTCACTTCGCCGATCCGCCGCTATCCGGACCTGCTCGTGCACCGTGGCATCCGGCACGTGCTGAACGGCGGCAGCGCACGCGACTTCGCGTACGCCTACAAGGAAATGGAGCGGCTGGGCCAGGAGTGCTCGATGAAGGAACGCCGCGCGGACGAGGCGACGCGCGAGGCGCTCGACTGGCTGAAGTGCGAGTTCATGCAGGACAAGGTCGGCGACGTCTTCGACGGCATCATCACCGGCGTCACCGACTTCGGCGTGTTCGTCACGCTGAAAGGCATGCAGATCGACGGGCTCGTGCATGTCACGTCGCTCGGCGCCGATTACTACCGCCACGACGCGGCCAGCCATCGGCTGATCGGCGAACGCGCCGGCCGCGAATATCGCCTGACCGATTCAGTGCGTGTGCGCGTGCTGCGCGTAGACATGGAAGAGCGCAAAATCGATTTCGAGCCGGTCGAGAAATCGCGTTCCCGCCGCTGATGGCCCCTATTGAAGTGATCTTCGGCCAGCACGCCGTGCGCGACGTGCTCGAGCATTCGCCGGAGACCGTGCTCGGGCTGCTCGCAGCACAGGGCGCCGATAACCGGCGCATCGAAGCGCTGATCGATACGGCGCAGCAATTCGGCATTCACGTCGAGCATGCCGCGCGCCACAAGCTCGACCGGCTCGCCGGCGGCGGTCGCCATCAGGGCATCGTGGCGCGCGTGCGTTCGCGGCCGGCGCGGGGCGAGGGCGAGCTCACCGCGCTCATCGCCGGCCTCGGCGAGCCGCCGTTGCTGCTCGTGCTCGATGGCGTGACGGATCCGCGCAATCTCGGCGCCTGCCTGCGCACGGCGGATGCGGGCGGCGTGCATGCCGTGATCGCGCCGCGGGATCGCGCCGCGGGTCTCACGCCGGCGGCCCGCAAAGCGGCGAGCGGCGCGGCGGAAAGCGTGCCGTTCTTCCAGGTCACGAATCTTGCGCGCGCGCTGCGCGGCCTGAAGGACGCCGGCCTGCGGATCGTCGGCGCAGCGGGCGACGTCCCGGCCAGCCCGTATGCCGTCGATCTCACCGGCCCGTTGTGCCTCGTGCTCGGCGCGGAGGAGAAGGGCATGCGCCGCCTCACGCGCGATCTGTGTGACGAGCTCGTCGCCCTGCCGATGCACGGCAGCGTCGAAAGCCTCAACGTAGCCGTCGCCGCCGGCGTGCTGATCTACGAGGTGCGCCGCCAGCGCGACGCCTGAAAATGGGGACATGCCTGATTTCGACGGATATGCATTCGGTATTCGACAGCTTGTCTGTCGAAATCAGGCATGTCCCCATTTTCCTTGTCCCCATTCTCCGGCGCTTGCCGCCACGGGCAGCATCCGGTAGCATGCCGCACCCTGCGCTTACCCGTCCGCCGGATCGCGCAGCTCCTTGCCTCACCGCCGCGACGCGAGCGGGAGGCTTCATTCCACAGGGAGCCACAATGAGACATTACGAGATCGTATTCCTGGTCCATCCGGATCAGAGCGAGCAGGTGCCCGCCATGCTCGAGCGCTACCGGACGATGATCGAGTCGGGCAAGGGGCGTATCCACCGCCTCGAGGACTGGGGCCGGCGCCAGCTCGCCCATCCCATCGCGAAGGCGCACAAGGCGCATTACGTGCTGCTCAATATCGAATGCAGCCAGGCAACGCTCGACGAGCTGACCGGCGCTTTCCGTTTCAACGACGCCGTACTTCGTCATCTGGTCATCAACCGCAAGGCGGCAGTCACCGATGCATCCCCGATGGCCCGGTCCGAAGAGTCCGACAAGCCGGATCGGCGCGATCGCCCGGCTCACCGACCCGACCGCGCGAGTGATGAAGGCCCGATAGCCGCGGACGATGAACGCGTCGCGCGCGACGACGAAGAAGGGGACGAGGAAGACGAACAGGAACAGGACGCGCGCGCCGCGTCGTCCTGACGAGGATTCGAGCCATGGCCAGATTTTTTCGCAGACGGAAGTACTGCCGGTTCACGGCGGAGGGCATCGAGGAGATCGACTACAAGGATCTCGCCATGCTCAAGAATTACATCACCGAGACCGGCAAGATCGTGCCGAGCCGCATCACCGGCACGAAGTCGCATTACCAGAGACAACTCGCGACCGCTGTCAAGCGCGCTCGATACCTGGCGTTGCTGCCGTACACCGACCGTCACTAGCAAATTCGGACACGGGACATTCCTCATTTTCCGTTGCGCAGCCGGAAAATGAGGAATGTCCCCGGGTGCGCGTTCGAGGCTGGAACATGAAGAGTGCTCCCGCGCAAGTCGCGGACTGGCTGACCGGCCGGCGGCACCGCGCCGCGCTGGTCGCCGCAGTGCTTGCGTTCCTGCCGTTGACGTACGTCCTGAGTGGCGCCACGGTGGCGCTCGTGACGCTGCACGGCGGCGCGCGCGAAGGGCTCGTCGTTTCGGCGGGCGCGGCACTGGCGGCGGGCGTCTGGGTTCTGGTGCTGGGCGGCAACGTGGTCAACGCGCTCGGCTACCTCGCGATCCTGTTTCTGCCGGCGCTCGGGCTCGCCGTCGTGTTGCGCCGCACGCAATCGCTGAGCCTGTGCTTGCAGCTTGCCGTGCTCGGCGCCGCCGCCTTGCTGATCGGCATGTTCGCGTGGCCGGGAGATCCGATCGCGTTCTGGGAAACAGTGGTCGGGCAGTGGGATGCGATGTTGCGGCAGGCCGGCGTGGAGATCCCCGGTTTCGTCGAGCGGGTGGCGCCGTACATGCCGGGCAGCTTCGCTGGCTCCATGCTGCTGCTCGTGCTGATGAGCGTTTTCATCGGCCGCTGGTTACATGCGGCGAAGACCGAAGGGCTCGAGTTCGGGCCGGAGTTCCGGCGGCTGCGGCTCGGCTACGTGATCGCCGCGGCGGCCGCGCTGACGGGCGCCGGGGCGCTGATTGCCGGATCGCTGCTGCTCAATAACCTGGCGATCGTGCTGCTGGGCGCCTGCCTGCTGCAGGGGTTGTCGATAGCGCATGCGGTCAGGGCCACGATGCGATTGAGTCCGGGCTGGCTCGTGCTTTTGTACGTTCTGCTGGGTCTGCCGACGCCGCTCCTGCCGGCGGCGACTGCGGCGCTCATCGGGCTCGGCCTCGTGGATAACTGGATAGATGTGCGCGGAAAGGTAAACGCAAAATGGAAGTGATACTTCTCGAGAAAATCGACAACCTCGGCGAAATCGGCGAGCAAGTCAAAGTCAAGGCGGGTTTCGGCCGCAACTACCTGCTACCGCAGGGCAAGGCGGCGCTGGCTACGCCGCAGAACGTCGCAAAGTTCGAAGCGCAGCGCGCCGAGATCGAAAAGCGCGCCGCGGGCGAGCTTGCCGGGGCGCAGGAACGGGCCGGGAAGCTGGCCGGCGTGCAGATCCGGATCAGCGCAAGGGTCGGCGAGGAAGGCAAACTCTTCGGCTCCGTCGGAACGGTCGATATCGCGGAGGCCTGCACGGCCGCCGGCGTGCCGATCGAGCGCAGCGAAGTGCGGCTGCCCCACGGTCCGATCCGCATGGTCGGCGAGCACGCCGTGGAGCTGCACCTGTACACAGACGTCAACGTGCCGCTCACGGTCACGGTCGTCGGCGAAGAATAAGCTGCGGTTCGACGAAATTCTGACGGCACTGGGAGCGGCCGGGCTGTGTTAATGTACCAGCCGATCTCCAGCTGAAGCGTTCGATGGTTCGCGCCGCCCCGTCATCCGATTCCGTCCACGACGCGGAGCACCTCCGTGTGCCGCCGCACTCGGTCGAGGCCGAGCAATCCGTGCTCGGCGGTCTCATGCTCGACAACAACGCATGGGACAAGGTCGCGGACGTCGTCGTCGAGGACGATTTCTACCGTCGCGATCACCGCCTGATCTTCCGCGCCATCGGCGAGCTCGTCGAGCGCCGCCAGCCGTGCGACGCGGTCACCATTTCCGAGATGCTCGAAAGTCGCGGCGATCTCGCCCAGGTCGGCGGGCTCGCCTATCTCGGCACGCTCGCGAAGGAGACGCCGAGCGCCGCGAATGTGCGCGCATACGCCTTGATCGTGCGCGAGCGCGCCGTTCTGCGCCGGCTCATCCAGGTGGGCGGCGAAATCGCGCAGAGCGTCTACGCGGCGGACGGCCGCGCACCCGGCGAGCTCATCGACGAGGCGGAGCGGCGTGTCTTCGAGATCGCCGATTCAGGCCAGCGGCGCGGCAGCGGCTTTCAGCCGCTCAAGGCGATCCTGACCCAATCTCTGGACCGCCTCGACACGCTCTACCATACCGAGGGCGACATCACGGGCGTGTCGACCGGCTTCACGGAGATGGACAAGAAGACGGCGGGACTGCAACGCGGCGACTTGATCATCGTCGCCGGCAGGCCGTCCATGGGGAAAACGAGCCTTTGCACGAATATTGCCGAGCATGCTGCCTTGAGCAAGGCGGCTATCCCTACCGCGATCTTCAGCATGGAAATGTCGGCCGAGCAGCTCTCGTTCCGCATGATCGGCTCGATCGGACGCGTCAACCAGTCGAGCCTGCGCACCGGAAAGATTTCCGATGACGACTGGGACCGCGTGAATTCCTCGGTCAAACTGATGACGCGCGCACCAATTTTTATCGACGACACACCGGCACTGTCACCCACCGAAGTTCGCGCGCGTGCGCGTCGGCTGAAGCGTGAGCATGGTCTCGGCCTCATCGTCGTCGATTACCTGCAGCTCATGCAGGTCGCCGACACGAAGGAGAATCGCGCAACGGAGCTATCGGAAATTTCGCGCTCACTGAAAGCGCTCGCGAAAGAGCTCGACTTGCCGGTCATTGCACTTTCTCAGCTCAACCGGAGCGTGGAGCAGCGAAACGACAAGCGGCCGGTGATGTCGGATCTTCGCGAATCCGGCGCTTTGGAGCAGGATGCAGATCTCATCGTGTTCATCTACCGCGACGAGGTTTACAACCCGGACACCCCCCGCAAGGGCATCGCGGACATCATCATCGCCAAGCAGCGCAACGGGCCGATCGGCGACTTCCGGCTGACCTTCCTCGGCGAGTACACGCGCTTCGAGAATCTCGTGGCCGAAGCGTACGGAGACGAAGCCTGGATGTGAGGGGGGCGGCGCGCGCCGTCATCGACACGAGCGCGCTGCGGCACAATCTCGCGAGAGTCCGCGCCGCGGCGCCGCACTCCAAAGTCATGGCGGTCGTCAAAGCCAATGCGTACGGTCACGGCATCGTGCCGGCCGCGCACGCATTGGTCGACGCCGACGCGCTGGCCGTGGCGCGCCTCGAGGAAGGTCTGCGCGTGCGCGCGGCGGGGATCGACATTCCTATCGTGCTCCTCGAAGGCGTGTTCAACGCCGATCAGCTCGGGCTGGCGGCGGAGCAGGGCTTTCAGATCGTCGTGCATTCGGCGGATCAGCTCGAGCTGCTGCGCGCGCAACGTTCCGTCCGGCCGCTTTCCGTATGGCTCAAGGTCGACACCGGCATGCACCGGCTCGGCGTCGATCCGGACGACTTCCCGGCCTGCCTCGCTGCCCTCGAATCCTGCCCCGCGGTCATGCGTCCCATACGGCTCATGACGCATCTGGCGAACGCGGATGATCGCGCCGATCCCATGAGTGAAAAGCAGATTCAGTGGTTCGAGCGCCTGACGCGAGGCTGCGCGGGTGAGCGCAGCATCGCCAACTCGGCCGGCATCCTCGCCTGGCCCGGCAGCCATGCCGACTGGGTGCGGCCGGGCCTGATGCTGTACGGCGCATCGCCGCTGCGCGACGCATCGGCGGACGAGCTGGGGCTGGAGCCGGCGATGACCTTCGTGACGGAGCTCATCGCGATGAAGACCGCGCGCAAGGGCGGGCGTGTCGGCTACGGCGGCATCTGGAAGGCCGAGCGCGACACGCGCCTGGGCGTGGCGGCTGTCGGCTATGGCGACGGCTATCCGCGCGCGATCGGCAACGGCACGCCCGTGCTGGTCAACGGTCGGCGGGTGGCAATGGTCGGGCGCGTGTCGATGGACATGATCACCGTCGACCTGACGGATTGTCCGGACGCGCGGGTAGGGGATCCCGTCGTGCTCTGGGGCAAGGGCCTGCCGGCCGACGAGATAGCACCGCGCGCAGATACGAGTGCTTACGAGTTGCTGTGCAACGTGTCGCAGCGTGTGGCGTTGGAGATTTTGTAGGGCCGATTTCAATCGGCCGTTGGGCGTCAGTTATCGAAGAAGCCCATCTTGACGCCGGCGAGCTGAATCACGTCGTTGTCGTGCAGCCTGCGGGCCTGTTGGCCGATCGGCTCGCCGTTGACCAGCGGGTAATCGCCCGGCGTGCCGCTGTCGACGTGCACGACGTAGTAGCCCTCGGAGCGGCGCGTGATGGCCGCGATCTGCACGCCCGGGCGACCGAGCGTCGTCAGCGCCTTCTTGAGCTCGAGCTCGCGTCCGGCGAAGGCACCGCTCAGCACCTGGAGCTTGGCGACCGGCATCTCTTCGCCGCGCGCGACCGAGCCGGAGTTCGTCGCCGGGCGTGCCGCCGGTTCGGGCCGCCGCGCGGTCTCCTGGCTGACGGCGGCCTCGATGGCGCGATGCGCTGATGCCATCTTGGCGCCACTCTGCGAGCCCGGGTGCAGCACCATGGTCTTCTCGAAGTCGTCCGCGTCCGCCTCGACCCCCTGCTGGTCGACGAAGCGGAGCTGATGATGTCCGACGGTGATCACGTCGCCGTGCTGGAGCGCATGCTTCTTGATGAGCTTGCCGTTGACGTAGGTTCCGTTGGTGCTATTGAGGTCTTCGAGGAAGGAATCGTTGAGGATGTTGATGACCAGCGAGTGATGCCCGCTGACCGCCGCATTGTCGATGCGGATGTCGTTGTCCGACAGCCGGCCGACGGTATAACGCTCCTTGTTCATGTTGTATTCGGCCAGGACCTGACTATCCAGGCTGAGGATCAACCGTGCCATTTGCGTTTCCCGGAAGCCTCCCAACCGATCAGACCAGTCAACCGAACCAGCTTCGAACCCGTTCGAGAATGCCTCGCCGCGCCGGGAAGGGCGCGATCACACGAGCCATGATAATCGACACGTTGTCCCGCCCGCCGTTGTCGTTGCTCAAGCGGATGAGCTGCTGGCCTGCGGTGGCAAGACTAGCACTAAAAGTGCTGATAGTTAAGTGAATGTCCTCGTCCTCCACCATGTCGGAAAGACCGTCTGAACATAACATGTAGAAGTCGCCCTGCTGCACCGCATCCTCGTGCACTTCGACGGCGACGGAGGGCTCGACGCCCAGTGCGCGAGTAACATAATTCCGGTTCATCGAGCGCTCGGCTTCCTCGGTGGAATAGAAGCCGCGATCGACCAGCTCCTGAAGCAGGGAATGATCCATGGTCAGGCGCTCGAGCCGATCGCCGCGCATGCGATACAAGCGGGAGTCGCCGACGTGCGCGATGGAGACGCGATCGTCGAAGAACAGGCAGGCGACGATCGTCGTGCCCATGCCCTGACACTGCGGCTGGGTCTGCGCGGTCTGATTGATGATTTTGTTGGCGCGGGCGATCGCATCGCGCAGCACGATGCTCTGGCGGGTGAGGCCGCTCTCCTCGTCGACTATGCCGCGGGTCTCGCGGTCGACGCTGTCTCGCACCATGCCGGTCACGGTCTTGACGGCGATGCCGCTCGCCACCTCGCCGGCGTTGTAGCCGCCCATGCCGTCGGCCAGCACCAGCAGCCCGAGGTCCATCTCGGCGGCGATCGCATCCTCGTTGTGCTCGCGGACTTTGCCGGTATCTGTCAGGGCGACGTGCTCGATCTTGCCTTCAAGCGACATGCGGAGTTCCGATCAGTAAGCCGGTCCGACCGGCACCCTCTCGCAAAAGACGGCATAGCGTATCACCACGGGAAACAGAGTCCGAGTGGCAGCGCACAGTTTGACGCAGGCAGCCCCGGCCGGCGGCATTTTCGACCGGTGCTGCTAACATCACCGGTCCGACTCATGCGAGCGACCCCGGCCGATGGCCAAACCGAAATCCGTTTACACCTGCGACGCCTGCGGAGCCCAAAGCCTGAAGTGGCAGGGGCAGTGCGATGCCTGCGGCGCCTGGAATTCACTGGTCGAATCCGCAGCCGTGCCCGCCTTGCGTGCGCTGTCGTCGGCGCCGGCCGCGACCGTGCATCGCCTGGCCGATGTCGGGGAGCATGAGGAAACACGGCGCAGCACGGGCATGAGCGAGCTCGACCGCGTGCTCGGCGGCGGAGTCGTGGCCGGCTCGGTGACGCTCATCGGCGGCGATCCCGGCATCGGCAAGTCCACGCTCCTGCTGCAGGCCGCCGCGCGCATGAGCGAGGCTTCGCCGATCCTGTACGTCACGGGCGAGGAATCACTGCGCCAGGTGGGCCTGCGCGCGCGGCGTCTCGGCCTGGCCGGCGGCGAGCTCCGACTCCTCGCTCAGACGTGCGTGGAGGATGCGGTGGCCGAGGCGGGTCGCCTGAAACCGGGCGCGATGGTCATCGATTCCGTGCAGACGATGTATTCGGCCGCGCTGCAATCGGCGCCCGGCTCGGTGGCGCAGCTCCGGGAGACCGCCGCCCAGCTGGTGCGCTTCGCCAAGCTCTCGGGCACGGCGGTGTTCCTGGTCGGGCATGTCACGAAGGAAGGCGCTATCGCGGGCCCCCGCGTGCTCGAGCACATGGTGGACACGGTGCTCTATTTCGAGAGCGACTCCGGCAGCCGGCTGCGCATCGTGCGGGCCGTCAAGAACCGTTTCGGCGCGGCGAACGAGATCGGCGTGTTCGCCATGGCCGGCGACGGCCTGAAGGAAGTGCCGAATCCTTCGGCGATGTTCCTGTCGCGGCATTCGGCGCCGGTCTCCGGCAGCGCAGTGACGGTAGCGCGGGAAGGCACCCGGCCGCTGCTCGTGGAAGTGCAGGCGCTCGTGGACGACAGTCAACTTGCCAATCCGCGCCGCATCGCCATCGGGCTCGATGCGAACCGGCTGAATCTGCTGCTGGCCGTGCTGCACCGGCATGCCGGCGTCTCGCTGTCCGGCCAGGACGTTTTCCTCAACGTCGTCGGCGGCGTGCGCATCGCCGAGACCGCCGCCGATTTGCCTGCGCTGCTGGCCTGCGCCTCCAGCCTGCACGACCGGCCCGTGCTCGAGCACACCGTGGCGTTCGGCGAGCTGGGACTGGCCGGCGAGATCCGGCCCGTGCCGTTCGGCGAGGAGCGCCTGCGCGAGAGCGCCAAGCACGGCTTCAGGCGGGCGATCGTTCCGGCGGCGAACGGCCGGCGCCGCATCGTGCGCGAGCTCGCGGCTCAGGATCTCGAAGTGATCGG
>JBOIDB010000005.1:0-51693 GCA_050740235.1 Gammaproteobacteria bacterium | reverse complement strand
TCATTCATATGAACCTGCACAAGACTTTCTCGACGCCGCACGGCGGCGGCGGGCCGGGCTCGGGCGCAGTCGGCGTCGGCGAGCGCCTGCTGCCGTTCATGCCGGTGCCGATCGTGACAAAAGGCGACGAAGGTTACCGCTGGCTTACGCAAAAGGACCTGCCGCAGTCGATCGGCCGGCTGTCCGCGTTCATGGGCAATGCCGGCGTGCTGCTGCGCGCGTATGTGTACATGCGCATGCTCGGCCACGAAGGCATGCAGCGCGTCGCCGAGTACGCCACCCTCAATGCGAACTATCTGCTCACGAAGCTCAGGAAGGCCCATTTCAGGGCCGCGTTCCCGGTGCGGCGCGCAAGCCACGAGTTCATCATCACGCTGAAGCGCGAGGCGCGCGAGCTGGGCGTCAACGCCATGGACTTTGCCAAGGCCCTGCTGGACGAGGGCTACCATGCGCCGACGACTTATTTTCCGCTACTCGTGCCGGAGTGTTTCCTCATCGAGCCGACCGAGACCGAGGCGAAAGCGGATCTCGACGGCTTCGTCGCCGCGATGGAGCGCATCCGCGAGCGCGCGAAACAGGACCCGGAGTCGGTGCGCAGCGCGCCGCATACCACGCCGGTGCGCCGCCTCGACGACGTGCGCGCCGCGCGCAACCTCGATCTTGCCTACCGCGCTCCTGCATGCCCGCGCTGATCTGCGGCTCCATCGCCTACGACACCATCATGGTGTATCCGGGCGAGTTCAAGGATCACATCCTGCCGGACAAGATCCACATGCTGAACGTCGCGTTCCTGGTGCCGGAGCTGCGCCGGGAGTTCGGCGGCTGCGCCGGCAACATCGCCTATAACCTGAAACTTCTCGGCGGCGACGGTGCCCCAATGGCTACGGTGGGGCATGATTTCGGGCCCTACGCGGCCTGGATCCGCGAGACCGGCGTGAGCGACCGCTACATTCTGCGTCTCGACGAGGCGTTCACGGCGCAGGCCTACATCACCACGGATCTCAAGGACAACCAGATCACCGCGTTCCATCCGGGCGCGATGAACGAGTCGCACCTCAATCGGGTGCCCGCCGACGGCGGTTTCACGATCGGCATCGTGTCTCCGGACGGCCGGCTCGGCATGCTCGAGCATGCGACGCAGTTCGCGGACCTCGGCGTGCCGTTCCTGTTCGATCCGGGCCAGGGGTTACCCATGTTCAACGGAGCGGAGCTCGAGGATTTCATCGACAAGGCGAGCTGGGTGACGGTCAACGATTACGAGGCGGAGCTGCTGCAGGATCGTACCGGGCTTGCGCCCGGCGAGATCTCGCAGCGGCTGAAAGCGCTGGTGATCACGCGCGGCGGCGAGGGGTCGATCGTGTATACGGATGGCCGCCGGGTCGAGATTCCCTCCGCGAAGGCGGAGCGCATCACCGATCCGACCGGTTGCGGCGATGCGTATCGCGCCGGTCTGCTGTACGGTCTCATGCACGACATGGACTGGGAAGTCACGGGACGCATCGCGTCGCTTATGGGCGCGGTCAAGATCGAGTCGCACGGCACGCAGAATCACGTCTTCACGCCGGAATCATTCCGGAAACGTTTTCAGGACAGCTTCGGCTTTCAGTTTTAGCGGGGAAGTCGCAGCCGCAAAGGATGCCAGTGATTACCTTCCAGAAAATCAGGGATGTCCCCATTTTCCTCGGCGCAGTCCTCCTGCTTGGGCCGCCGATGGGGTTTGCGCAACAGCCCGGGCCCCAGCCGGTGCAACCGCAGCCGACGCAGCCCATGCAGCCGCAACCGGTGCCTCAGGGTCCGGAACAGCCGCCGCTGTTGCTGCCGGTGCCCGAGGCGGCGACCAGCCCGGAGTGGAGCGAAACCCTGCAACGGGTATCGTCCGGCGTCGTGTCGATCCGGGTCGACGGGACCCGCGCGTTCGATACCGAGTGGAACCAGTCCGCGCAGGCGACCGGCTTCGTCGTCGATGCGGAACGCGGGCTCATTCTCACCAACAGGCACGTCGTGACCCCCGGGCCGGTGGTCGCCGAAGCGATCTTCCTCAACAACGAAGAGGTCGAGCTCAAGCCGGTCTACCGCGATCCGGTGCACGACTTCGGCTTTTTCCGCTACGACCCGGAGGACCTCAAGTTCATCGAGCCCGCCGAGCTCGAGCTCGAGCCGGACGGCGCGCGGATAGGGCGCGAGATTCGCGTGATCGGCAATGACGCGGGCGAGCAGCTCTCGATTCTCGCGGGCACGATGGCGCGGCTCGACCGGCAGGCGCCGGATTACGGCCTCGGCCGCTACAACGATTTCAACACGTTCTACTACCAGGCGGCATCCAACACATCGGGCGGCTCCTCGGGTTCGCCGGTCATCGCGATCGACGGCAGCGTGGTGGCGCTCAATGCCGGCGCGGCCGGCGAGGCGGCCTCGAGCTTCTTTCTGCCGCTCGACAGAGTCGAACGCGCCCTTATGCTCATTCAACAGGGCGAGCCCGTCACTCGCGGCACGCTGCAGACGATCTTCGTGCAGACGCCGTATGACGAGTTGCGGCGGCTCGGCCTGCGCGAGGAGACCGAGCAGTCGATTCGCTCGACGTTCCCCGACGAGACCGGCATGCTCGTCGTCGAGCAGGTCGTGCCGGGATCGACGGTGGCCGGACGGCTCGTCCCGGGAGATATCCTGGTGCGCGCCGACGGCAAGCCGCTGAGCGGTTTCAACACGCTCTCCATTCTGCTCGACGACCACGTCGGCGAAACCGTTACGCTCGAAATCGAGCGCGATGGAAAACCACTCGAAGTCACGGCCAGCGTGCAGAACCTTCACGCCATTACACCGGACGAGTATCTGGAATTCGGCGACGCGGTCGTGCATACGTTGTCGTTTCAGCAGGCGCGCCATTTCAATAAGCGCGTCAGAGGCGTCTACGTCGCCAATCCCGGATACGTGTTCTCGACCGCGGCGATACCGCGCGGCGCAGTCATTACCGAGCTGAACGGCGAGCCGATGGAAGACCTGGAAGGTTTCGCCGCCGCAGTGACCAGTTTGGCCGACGGCGAGGAAGCGGCGGTGCGCTACTACAGCTTCGAGGACCCGCAATCGACCACGTTGCGCGTCATCCGAATGGACCGGCGCTGGTTTCCAGCGGCGCGGTGCAAGCGCAACGACGCGCTCGGCTACTGGCCCTGCCTGCCGCTCGCCACCGCAGGCAGGCCGAAGCCGGAAGAGCCGGCCACGACCACGTTCACGGCGAACGGCGATCCGCGCGTCAAGGCGCTTGCGCCTTCGATGGTGTACGTGAACTTCGACATGCCCTATGTCGTCTCGGGCGTCTCCGACCGTCATTACTACGGCACCGGCCTGATCGTCGACGCCGAGCGCGGACTCGTCGTCGTCGATCGCAATACCGTGCCGGTCGCGATGGGCGACGTGCGCCTCACGTTCGCCGGCTCGCTCGAGATACCGGGGCGAGTCGAGTACATCCATCCGCTGCATAACCTGGCGGTCATCGCTTACGATCCGCGCCTGATCGGCGACACGCCGGTGCGTTCCGCGCGCCTGAAGGATTCGGAGGTGCACCCCGGCCAGGAGGTCTGGGTGGTCGGATTGCGCGGCGATCAAAAAGTGTACGCGCAGGCGACCGAGGTGAGCTCCATCGAGCCGGTGATCCTGCCGCTTTCGAGCACGCTGCGCTTCCGCGAAAGCAATCTCGAGGCGATCTCCCTGGTCAATCCGCCCGACGCCGTCGACGGCGTGCTGGCCGACGACAAAGGTCGCGTACTGGCGTTGTGGTCGAGCTTCGCGTTCCAGGGCGGCACCGAGCTCGGCCAGTTGAACACGGGCGTGCCCGTGAACATCGTCATGGAGATGCTCGAGACCGTGCGCACGGGCGAGCCGCTGCGTTCGCTCGAGGCGGAGTATGCGCTGCTGCCCCTCGCAAGTGCGCGCAATCTGGGCCTCGACGAGGAGTGGGTGCGCCGGCTGGAGAAGGACGATCCGGATCGACGCCAGGTGCTCCAGATCACGCGACTCGTCGCCGGCACGCCGGCGAGCCGCGAATTGATGACGGGCGATCTGCTGCTGGCCGTGAACGGCGAGCCGGTATCGAGCTTCCGCGAAGTCGAGCGCGCCACGCAGAAGCCGGCGGTCGAGTTGACGCTTTGGCGCGACCGGACCGAAAAGAAGATCGAGCTACCGACAGTCGCGCTCGACGGCCGCGGCGTCGATCGCGCGCTCATGTGGGCGGGGGCGCTGCTGCAGAAGCCGCATCGCGCCATGGCTGCTCAGCGCGGCATTCCGCCGGACGGCGTGTACGTGGCGTATTTCGGCTTCGGCTCGCCAGCGACGCGCTACGGACTCTATGCCGGGCGGCGCATCGTGGCGGTCGACGGCAAGCCGACGCCGAACCTCGACAGCTTCATCGCAGCCGTCGACGGCAAAAAGAACCGCGAATCGGTGCGCCTGAAGACGATCACCTGGAACGGCATCGTCGAAGTCATCACGCTGAAGCTGGACAAGCACTACTGGCCGGCCTACGAGCTGATGTTGACGGAAGCCGGCTGGGAGCGCAGGACGCTCTAGGGCAGTTGCAACCCGCCGTGCTCTGACATGCCCGAACATATCGGTATCGTTGCCTGCTCCGCCGAAGGCGCAGCGCTCTGTTACCGGACCGTTTGCCAGGAAGGCGCGGAGCTTCTCGGGCCGCACGCTCACCCCGAAGTCTCGATGCATACCTATTCGCTCGCCGAGTACATGCGATTCATGGACCGCGGCGACTGGCAGGGCGTGGGTGATCTGATGCTCTCGTCTGCAAGTAAGCTTGCCGGAGCCGGTGCCGATTTCCTCATCTGTCCCGACAACACCATCCATCAGGCGCTGCCTTACCTCGAACCACGATCACCGCTACCCTGGTTGCACATTGCCGAAATCGTGACCGCACAAGCCGTCGAGCGCGGGTTTCGGCGTCTCGGGCTGACGGGTACTCGGTGGCTCGTCGAAAGCGAGGTATATCCGGAGAAGCTCGCAGCGCGCGGACTGGAGTATGTGCGTCCGAATACCGCGGAACGCAGAGAGATCAATCGCATCATCATGGACGAGCTCGTCCACGGCGTCTTCAACCCCGAGGCGGTCGCCTGTTTCCAGCGAGTCATCGGACGAATGAAAGACGACGGCTGCGATGCCGTCGTGCTCGGCTGCACGGAGATCCCGTTGATCATGAACGATGCGAATTCGCCGCTGCCGACGCTCGATTCCACACGCCTGCTGGCGCGGGCGGCGCTGCGCCGGGCTGTGCGGACCGCCTCCGCGCAGTCATGATCCCGGCATCGGCTTGCGACTCGATCGGGGGCCTCCCGGAGAAGCCTCGATCGTCGCCGCGGTTATTTTTCCTGCGACATCTTCCCGCAGGATCGGGCGTCCCGATACTACTTGTAGCGCCTTCCATGCTTGACGACGATATCGACGTCCTGCAGGAGTGAAATGTAACGCAGCACGTCGCCGCGCACGGCGATGATGTCGGCGTACTTGCCCGGCGTCACCGTGCCGACATCGTCGTCGACCTTCATCGCGACCGACGGCCAGTAGGTCGCCGAGCGAATCGCCTCCATCGGCTCGACGCCGAGCCTGTTCACCCAGATGTCCAGCTCGTGCCAGGTCGACTGGCTGTGGAATTTCATCGGGATGCCGCTGTCGGTGCCGATCAGCAGCACGACGCCGGCGTCACGAAGCTGGTTGAACTTGCGCGTGAGCGTGGGGCGGCGGGCCGGCGTGATCTGGAAGTAGGGCAGCCGCCCGGGATGCTCGATCGAGGCCTCGATGTCCGCGATGATGTCGTCGGGCAGGCCCAGATGCCATGACGGGTCGTCGAGCGCCTCCGGGTTGTCGCGCACGTATTCGTAGTTGAACAGGCCCTCGATGGTCGGCGTCCAGTAGAGCGGGCCCAGGCTCATTTGCGCGGTGCGTGCCTGGATGGCGCTCATGACCTCGTCCGGATACTCCGGTGCCGTCGCCAGGCCGGTGTGCTCGAAGTTGTCCACGCCGGCGGCGAGACCGCGCAGGATCTCCTCGGGCCGGTGCGAATGCGCAACGACCATGAGCTCGTTGCGGTGCGCCTCGTCGACGACGGCTTGAACTTCCTCCATCGTCATCTGATCCTGGTCGATCAGCTTGATGACATCGACGCCGGCTTCGGCGAGCTGCCGCACTTTCGCGCGCGCATCGCGCTCGCCGTCGACGCCCCAGCGGAAGCGCTCCGTGCCCGGGTACGGCTCATGCTGGATGAATGGACCGGAGACGTACAAGGTCGGGCCGGGGATCTCGCCGTCGTTGATGGCGTCGCGAACCTGGATGCTGTCCTCGAGCGGCGCGCCGAGATCGCGCGCGCTGGTCACTCCGGCGAGCAGCAGCTGGTGCGCGGAGGCCGGCATGATGACGCTGCCGAAGCGGTCCGGATACGTCTCGTCCCAGTGCGCATAGTCGGCGTGGCCGTTGATCATGAGATGCACGTGCATGTCCCAGAGGCCGGGCAGGACGCTCATGCCTTCCGTCGAGATGACTTCCGCATCGTCCGGCACTTCGAGTTCGCCGACGCGGCCGACGGCCGTAATGCGTTCCCCGTCGATGAGGATGATGCTGTTCGGCAAAGGCGGCCCGCCGAAGCCGTCGATCAGCCTGCCGCCGACCAGCGCCTTGACGCCCGCCTGTTCGGCAGCCACGGCGAACGGGCTCATGAGCAGTTGCGCACCGACCAGCGTGAAAGCCAGGCAACCTGCAGACAAGCGTCCGACGCATGATTCGAGCAGCACTTCAGGAATGCGCATCGATTCCTCCTTTACTCCCCGGAGCACATACGAACGGGATAGTCGGGAATTTTCAGAGCGTCGGGCCGTCATCCAGATCATCGACCGGGTCCGCCGCCGGCGCGTCGAGGTGGAACGTGCCCTCATCGCGAAAGCGCCGGGTTCCGAATACGCCCCCTTCGAGCTTGCCACGCACCTGATAGCGCACCTCGTTGGGATTCCTGTCATTCACGGCACCGAAAATCTGCCGGGCAACGTCGAAAGCGGAGATGGTCACCGGTATGGTAAAAACCTTCTCGCCGTAGCGCGGAACCGTGCCGACGTCGTCGCTCACGCCATTGGCCAGGTTACGGCCGTTGAGGTCCAGCGAAAGGGCCGTCCCCGTATAGTTGACCGCCACGTTGTTCGGGTTCTGCACACGGACCTTCACGGCCAGGTGGAGCTCCATGCCTTCGCCGGGCAACGGCTCGATGCCGGCAACGTCGATGTAGAGCGGATCGCGGTTCGGCAGGTAAGCACACGCACCAAAGCCGAGGATGAGTAACGACAGGAGGCTGCGGATGGGCGGGCGCACGTGATGGAGTCTCCCCGGGTCGGGACGAAGCAAACATACGTGAATGCACGTCATCTGCCAACCAGTTGCGGATCCGAGGCCGACCGATTCGCGACGACGAGCGATTCAAGGCACTGATGGCACGGCTGGACACCCATCGATGACGCTGCTGGCACCGGGCACTGCAGCAGCATAAAGGACTTTCCAACCGCCGATTTTCGATATCATGCGTCCCTTCGAGGCAGCCGGCTCGCTGCGCGCGGGCCGCAATGAGTCCGGCTACGAACATCGTTCAGCGAGAGGGGCGTCACTGGTTGACTCACATCTTCCGATGCCGTGACTGGAACGCTGCATGTCTATCACGGTAATACCGGCCAGCGTTGCGGCGTTTCTCGGTCTCGCCGCTCTCGCCGTCTTCATCGGCCGCACGGCCGCTGCCACACGGATCGTCTACGGGCTGAGCCTCGGTCTTTCCCTGACGGCGCTGCTCGCCGCTCTCATGGAGCTCGCCGTCGGCGCCGCCACGGCGCCCGTGCTGACGCTGCCGATCGGCCTTCCATGGCTGGGCGCGCACTTCCGGCTCGATCCGTTGGCTGCCTTCTTCCTGGTCGTCGTCAACCTCGGCGCCGCCGCGGCGAGCCTCTACGCCCTGGGCTACGGCCGCCACGAGACCGAGCCGCACCGCGTGCTGCCGTTCTTTCCGGCATTCCTCGCCGGCATGAATCTGGTCGTGCTCGCGGACGATGCCTTCACGTTCCTGTTGTCCTGGGAGTTCATGTCGCTCGCGTCCTGGGCGCTCGTCATGGCACACCATCGCGTGCAGGACAACGCGCGCGCCGGCTACGTCTACCTCGTCATGGCGAGCTTCGGCACGCTCACCCTTCTGCTCGCGTTCGGCGTTCTGGCTGGACCTGAAGGGGGATACGCTTTCGGCGACATCCGCGCGGCCGGCCATACACCACTCGTTACCGGGCTCGTATTGGCGCTCGTTCTGGTCGGAGCCGGGTCCAAGGCGGGTATCGTGCCACTGCACGTCTGGCTGCCGCTCGCCCATCCTGCGGCGCCGAGCCACGTGTCTGCGCTGATGAGCGGCGTCATGACCAAGGTCGCGGTCTACGGCTTCGTGCGCATCGTTTTCGACCTGCTCGGCGAGCCCGCCTGGTGGGCCGGCATGGTCGTGCTCTTTCTCGGCGGCATCACCGCGGTGCTCGGCGTGCTCTACGCGTTGATGCAGCACGACCTCAAGCGCCTTCTCGCGTACCACACGGTCGAGAACATCGGCATCATCTTTATCGGTCTCGGCCTGGCGCTCGCATTCCAGGCCAACGACATGGCCTGGGCGGCGGCGCTCGCGCTGACCGCGGCGCTCTTCCACGTGCTCAATCACTCGATCTTCAAGAGCCTCTTGTTCTTCGGCGCCGGCGCCGTGCTGACCTCGACCGGCGAGCGCGACATGGAACACCTGGGGGGCCTCATCCACCGCATGCCGTTCACTGCGTTTGCTTTCCTGGTCGGCTGCGTGGCAATCTCGGCGCTTCCGCCTCTCAACGGCTTCGTCTCGGAATGGCTCACTTTTCAGGCTATTCTGCAGAGTCCCGAGCTGCCGGGATGGGGTCTCAAGATCATGGTGCCGGCGGTCGGCGGATTGCTGGCGTTATCAGCGGCGCTCGCTGCGGCCTGCTTCGTCAAGGCTTACGGCGTGACTTTCCTCGGCCGGGCGCGAACGCCGGCGGCGGAACAAGCGCGGGACGTCGACCGCTTCTCATTGGCGGCGATGTGTATATTCGCGGCCCTGTGTCTGCTCGCCGGCGTTCTGCCCGGCGTCGTCATCGACGGGCTTGCGCCCGTGACGCTATCGCTCGTCGGCGATCGCATGACGGTGCAATTGAGCAATCCATGGCTGTCGATCGTGTCGATCGCCGAGACCCGCGCTTCCTACAACGGACTGCTCGTGTTCGGCTTCATCGCGTTTTCCGCATCGCTCGCCGCCTGGGTCATCCATCGTTTCGCTTCGCACAAGCTGCGCCGCGCTCCGGCCTGGGACTGTGGCTTCCCCGACCCGAGCCCGACGACGCAGTACACGGCCGGCAGCTTCGCCCAGCCGATCCGCCGCGTCTTCGGCACGCTCGTGTTCCGCGCGCGCGAGCACGTGGAAATGCCGCCGCCTGGCGATATCGGGCCGGCGCGCCTGCATGTCGTCATGCGCGACCTCGTCTGGGAAATGATGTACATGCCGATCGCCGGCGGCGTCGGGCGTGTCGCGGATCGGCTCAATCCGCTTCAGTTCCTCACGATCCGGCGTTGCCTGACTCTTGTCTTCCTCGCATTGGTCAGCTTGCTGCTGGTGATCGCGCTATGGCAGTGATCCTCGACTTGCTCGTCCAGGGCGCGCAGATGGCGCTGCTGCTTTTGCTTGCGCCGCTGCTGACCGGGTTCATGCGCACGGTCAGAGCGCGGCTTTTGCGCCGGCGCGGCCCGTCGATCTTTCAGCCCTACCGGGACTTGTACAGATTGTTGCGCAAGGATGTCGTGCTGGCCGACAACGTTTCCTGGCTGTTCCGCGCGACGCCGTACGTCGTGTTCGCCACGATCTGGGTCGCCGCCGCGCTGGTGCCGACATTCGCCACGGACTTGATGTTCAGCTGGAGCGCCGACCTCATCGCGATTATTGCGCTGCTGGCCAGCGCGCGCTTCTTTCTCGCGCTGGCCGGCATGGATGTCGGCACGAGCTTCGGCGGCATCGGCTCGAGCCGCGAAGTCATGATCGCCTCGCTGGCCGAGCCAGCCATGTTGCTCATCGTGTTCACGCTGGCCCTGGTTGCCGGCTCGACCCAGCTCTCTACGGTCGCCGCTTTCATGCTGTCACCGGAAGTCGGCCTGCGCGTTTCGCTGTGGCTGGCGCTCGTTGCGCTCATCATGGTGGCGATTGCCGAGAACGGCCGCATCCCGGTCGACAATCCGGCGACGCACCTGGAGCTCACCATGATCCACGAGGCGATGGCGCTCGAGTATTCCGGGCGCCATCTGGCGATGATCGAGTTCGCGGGTTCGCTGAAGCTGCTGCTTTACCTCTCGCTCATCTCCTGCGTTTTCCTGCCCTGGGGGCTGGCGTCCGCAGGCGCCGGACCGGCGGCTCATGCGCTGGCGGCGCTGGCCTACCTCGTCAAGCTCGCCATCGGCGGCTTTCTGCTCGCCCTTTTCGAGACCGCCGTCGCCAAGATGCGGGTCTTCCGCGTGCCGGAGTTCCTGGGCGCGGCGCTCATGCTGGGTCTGCTCGCCACACTCCTGCTGTTCGTTTCGCGGTTCGTATAGATGGAACGGCTGTATTTCGACATCGCGCACCTGCTGGCCGGCGGACTGGTGCTGGTCAGCTTCATGCTGCTCTACCAGGACCGTCTCTATGCGCTGCTGAACCTATACGCGCTGCACGCTTTCGTGCTGTGCCTCTCCGTCGCCTGGCAAGCCTTCATACAGAATGCGCCGCACCTTTATATCACCGCGGCCATCGCACTGGGGTTCAAGGCGATCGTCATACCGGTCACGCTCCACCGCATCATCCAGCGGCTCGGGATTCACCGCGAAGTCGAGACAGTCGTGGGCATCGGCCTCACGATGCTGGCCGGCATGGGCCTGGTTGCGCTGTCCATGGTGGTCATGCTGGAGGTCACCGCCACGGCCGATCCCCTGGCGCGCGAGGACCTCGCTTTCGCCTTGTCCGTCATTCTTCTGGGCCTGCTGCTCATGGTGACGAGGCGCAATGCCGTCAGCCAGGTGGTCGGCTTCATGGCGCTTGAAAACGGCCTCGTGCTTGCGGCGACGGGCGCGAAGGGCATGCCGCTGGTGGTGGAGATCAGCGCCGCCTTCTCGATCCTGATCGCCTTCGTCGTCATCGGCATTTTCCTGTTCCGCATTCGCGAGCGGTTCGACACGGTCGACATCGCGGCCCTGGATGAGTATCGCGGAGAACGCGAGTGAGCGCGTCGGTCGCCATCTATGCGGTTCTTCTGATTCCGCTGGCAACGGCTGCGGCCGCGGCCGCGCTGCCCGGCTATCGGTTCACGGCGCGCCTCAACGTGCTCGGATCCCTGCTCACGCTGGCCGCCGCGCTGGCGCTGTTCGTCACGGCGCGGCCCGCGCCCGGCTCGTATCTGCTCATCGACGATCTCAACATCGTCTTCATCGCGCTCAATACCTTCGTCGGCTTCACGACCAGCCTGTTCAGCGCCACCTATATCGCGCACGAGCTCGAGATCGGCCGCCTCACGCCGACCTACCTGCGTTTCTATCACGCCATGTACCAGCTCATGATGTTCGGCATGAACCTCGCGCTTGCCGCGAACAACATCGGTTTGATGTGGGTAGCCGTCGAGCTGGCGACGCTCACCACCGTGGTGATGGTCGGCATGTACCGCACGCACCAGGCACTGGAAGCTGCGTGGAAGTATTTCATCCTCGGCAGCGTCGGCATCGCGTTGGCCCTGTTCGGCACGATCCTCGTGTATATGGCCGCGCGGCCGGTAGTAGGCGATGGCATGGACGGCATGGTCTGGACCGTGCTGATCGCGCACGTCGCCGCGTTCGATCCGGCGCTGCTGAACGTCGCGTTCGTATTCCTGCTGCTCGGTTATGGCACCAAGGTCGGCCTGGCGCCGCTGCATGCGTGGCTGCCGGACGCGCATGCCGAAGGCCCGACCCCGATCTCGGCCGTGCTCTCGGGCCTGCTGCTGAATGTCGCGCTCTACGCTATCCTGCGTTTCAAGCTGCTGCTCGCTGGCAACCCGCAGGCCATCGCGCCGGGGCCGCTGATGGTGACCATGGGCCTGACGTCGCTCATTTTCGCGGCGTTCATGTTGTACTGCCGGCGCGACGTCAAGCGGCTGTTCGCCTACTCCTCGATCGAGCACATGGGGATTATCGCGTTCGCTTTCGGCATGGGCGGCCCGCTGGCAAATTTCGCCGGGCTGCTGCACATGGTGTTGCACAGCCTGACCAAGTCGGCGATCTTTTTCGCCGTGGGCCACATCGCGCAGATCAAGGGCACGCAGCGCATCGCCGACATTCGCGGGCTCACGGAGACGCATCCGTGGCTCGGCTGGGGCCTCGTCATCGGTGTGGTCGCGATCGCCGGCCTGCCGCCGCTCGGCATCTTCATGAGCGAATTCCTTGTCGTCAGCTCGACGTTTGCGCGAACGCCGTTGCTGGCTATCCTGCTCGTTCTGGGTCTCCTCGTCGCGTTCGGTGCGTTGCTGCGCCACCTGAACGGGCTCGCGTTCGGAGAGCCGACCGGCAGCACGACGCCGGCGCGCGCTTCCTACATGCCGATGTATGCACACCTCGCATTGGTGCTCGCCGCCGGTCTCTACCTGCCGCCGCCCCTCGTCGAGTGGTTCCAGCACCTGGCCGGCATTCTGGGATGAAGCAATGCCGACACTGAAAGAGTTGATCTCCGCGGGCGAACTGATCCGGGATCACCGGCCGTGGCCTCGCGTGCTCGTCGAGGCATCGGGCTGGAACGCCGCGGCCGGCCAACTCGCCGCCGGTCGCCTGAGTTTGTCGGCCCTCTGGGGAGAGGCGGATACCGTGCACATGGCGCTGGTCGACGGGCAGGCCGGTGATGTCGGCGTGCTGAGCCTGGCTTGCCCCGGCGGCCACTATCCGTCGGTCGCGCAGATGCATCCGCCCGCGCTGCGCCTCGAGCGCGCCATCCGCGATCTGTTCGGCCTGGAACCGACGGACTTGCCGGATCGCCGCCCGTGGCTCGATCACGGCCGCTGGGGAATTCGCCATCCGTTGGGCGCAAGTGAGCCGGCGGCCGAGTCGTCGCGTTACAGGTTCCTGCCTGTCGAGGGGGAGAGCCTGCATCAGATCCCCGTCGGTCCCGTGCACGCAGGCATCATCGAGCCGGGACATTTCCGCTTCACGGCGAGCGGCGAAACAGTCGTTCGCCTGGAAGAACGCCTCGGCTATACGCACAAGGGCATCGAAAGCCTCATGACGGGCGCGGACCTGGAGCGAGGGGCGAGGCTGGCCGGCCGGATTTCCGGAGACAGCACGGTCGCCTGCGCATTCGCGTTTGCCCGTGCGGTCGAAAGTGCACTCGGATGCGAAGTTCCGCTTCGCGCCATCTGGCTGCGCGCGCTCATGGCGGAGCTCGAACGCGTCGCCAATCACCTGGGCGACATTGGCGCGATCTGTAACGACGCTGCTTTCGCCCTCATGCATTCTCATTGTGGCATCCTGCGCGAATACGTGCTGCGCACGGCCGATGCCTGCTTCGGCCACCGGCTCATGCGCGACTGCATCGTGCCCGGCGGCGTCGGCGTCGAATTCACGTCGCAGGGACTTCAGCAAATCCGGGCACTCGTCGAGCGCTTGCAACACACGTTCCCGGCGCTCATCGACCTCTACGAGAATACGGCTTCCTTGCAGGATCGAACCGTCGGCGCCGGCATCGTCCAGTCGTCGCTCGTGCATGAGTACGCGGCAGGCGGCTATGTCGGCCGCGCTTCCGGGCGGACCTTCGATGCTCGCCGCCTGCCCGGTTATCCGCCGTACGACGGCCTTCGCTTCGACGTGCCTGTTCAAGAGGAGGGCGATGTGAATGCGCGCGTGTGGATACGCATCCGTGAAGTCGAGCAGAGTCTTGCGCTCATCGGTGGCATCATCGACCGGTTGCCCGACGGTCCGTGTCGGACAGCATTGACACCCGCCGTCGGGCTGCGCGAAGGCGTGGCGCTCGTCGAGGGATTCCGGGGCGACGTGCTGGTCTGGCTGCGGCTGGACGGCGATCAACGCATCGAGCGCTGCCATGTGCGGGACCCGTCATGGTTTCAGTGGCCGCTGCTCGAAGCCGCCATCGAGGGCAACATCGTCGCCGACTTCCCGTTGTGCAACAAGTCTTTCAATTGCTCGTACTCAGGTCATGATGTGTAAGGAATCTCGCGACCACCCATCGTTGCGGCGCGAGCCGGTGTCCGGTTCTCATGCGTAAACTGCTTTTCGAAAGCCTCATACGCTCACCGCTCACCGAACCGGCGCCGGCGCCCGACGACCAGGCGCTCGGTGAGCTGGCCGAGGCCTTGAAACGTTCCGCGCGCCAGCATCTCGGACGCAGCCTTTCAATCCGTCACGTCGATGCAGGTTCGTGCAACGGGTGCGAGCTTGAAATCCACGCGC
Source organism: Gammaproteobacteria bacterium (assembly GCA_050740235.1). Taxonomy (GTDB): domain Bacteria; phylum Pseudomonadota; class Gammaproteobacteria; order Steroidobacterales; family JACDCP01; genus JACDCP01. The sequence goes on along the minus strand of JBOIDB010000005.1, from coordinate 37,185 downwards.
TCAACAACGCCTTCTACGATCTCGAACGTTTCGGCATCCATTTCGTCGCCTCGCCGCGCCATGCAGACGTGTTGCTCGTCACCGGGCCGGTGACCATGAACATGCGCGAAGCACTGGAGCGAACGTACGAGGCGACGCCCGATCCGAAATGGGTGGTCGCGGTCGGCGAGTGCGCATTCAACGGCGGACTATTTGCCCACAGCTATGCGGTCGTCGGTCCGGTCTCGAAGGTGGTGCCCGTCGACTTGCACATCCGCGGCTGTCCGCCGAGCCCCGTACAGCTGATGCAAGGGTTGCTTGCTCTCCTGCAGCGGCACGGCGCACGGCGTTAATCGACTCGGGCTTACATCGGGAGTTCCGGAGTATAGAATCGGCAAAGAGGGCAGATCCGCATAATCGGCATAACAAGGGAACAGCGGTGCACATCGTTCTCGGCATACTCGCGACGATCGTCACGATCCTCATTCTGCTTCACCGGCTGGCGGATGCCGGCATCGACCTGGGCGGCCTCAATCCGTTTCTGTGGCATCGCCGGCGAAACTGGCGAAAGAAGTACGAGGGAAGTCCGCTTTATGCGCTGGATTCGCCGATGGAGGCGGCAGCCCTGCTCGTCGTGGCAACGGGAAAGTGTGACGGCGAGATAAGCGCCGAGCAGAAGAAAGCCATGCTGGGCATGTTCGAGGCGGAGTTTCACCTCTCACCCCGGGATGCCTCCGCCCTGTTGGGTTCGAGTGCTCATCTGCTCGCCACGGTGACCGATGCGCCCGCCGAAGTCGCGAAGATCCTGGCGCGCAGCCGGGAGCGCTTTACGGCCGGGCAGTCCGATTCCACGATCGCGCTGATGGAACGCCTGGCCGAAGTGGAGGGTGGACCGACGGCCATGCAACGAGAATTGATCGAGGCGGTACGGTCGGTATTGTCGAAAGACGCCCCGCCCGTCGACGGCAAATGGAGTCAGGACACCTGATGGGGACCAGGGCATTCGCGATCGCGCTCTTGCTGCTTGCGGCAAGCGCGAGCGGCCTTGCGCAGGAGCCCGTGACGGAGAACCAGACCATGCATTTCGTGGGCAGGAAGCTGCTGTTCAGCTACGAATCGGGGTTGCGGGTCATGGGGCACTACAAGAGTGCGACGGAACTGGACTGGAAAGCCTTGTCCGGCCCGTCCGCCGGTTCCAGCGGCTCGGAAACGATATACGCCGTCGAAACGAGCCCGAAGGTGTTCTTCATCAGCTGGGTGGAGGAGGCCGGAACCACCGTCAGCCAGGTCCTCGACTTCAAGACATCGAGGGTGCGGGCCTTCGTGACGTATCGTACCGCCGAGCGTCGCCAGGGCATGCTGGACAAGGGGACGTTCGCCGAGGAGAAATGACGGCTCGCTACAATCGAGCCGGGCACGACGAGGAAAACGAAGATGGTGCGCACACACGGAATGAGCCACGTTGCTCTCGCGGTTAAAGACCCCGGACGTTCATTTCGCTTCTACGAGCAGGTGTTCGGCGTCGTCGCCGTTTACGAGGATGAGGCATCGATCCAGGCCCAGACCCCCGGCAGCCGGGATGTGCTCGTTTTCGAGAAGGATGCGGCGAAGGCCGGCCGCGCCGGCGGCATTGCGCATTTCGGATTCCGCCTCGTCGAGCCGAAAGATATTTCAATTGCCCTGAAGGCGCTGAAAAAGGTCGGCGCAGACATTCTCGATCAAGGCGAGTTCACCCCGGGTCATCCCTTCGTGTTCTTCCGCGATCCGGACGGTTACGAGGTCGAGATCTGGCACGAGCCGCCGACGCCCGTCGATCCGCCGCCCGAACACAGCGCCCCGCGCCGTTGACCGCAAACGGCAAGCCGGGAGGTCGGACGATGAAGGTCCAGGCAACACGATCGCTGATCGTCGCTTTGGCGGTGCTTGCCGCCTGTGATCCCGTCCCGAAGGACGATGGCCAGGTCGCACGGACGGACATGTCGGCGAAACGTTCAGCGCCGGGCCCGCTGTCGCTGATGGAGGCGCCGGCGACCTACGCGGGCTTGCTGCCGTGCGCCGACTGCCCTGGTATTCGTACGACGCTGACGCTGCTGCCGGACGGCATCGCGTTGCTCCGGTCCACCTACCTCGAGGCGGAAGACGGCCAGGACAGGTCGTTTGTCGAGTTGACGACATGGACGCTGACGCAGAACGGTCGGCAGCTCAAGCTGGAAGGGCGGCAATCCGAGCGCTCGCGACTCTTCGCTGTTCAGGGCCAGGAGGCACTGCTCATGCTCGGCCGTGAAGGCAAGCCGCCGAAGTCCGGGCTGGACTACACGCTCAGGCGCGCGAGCGAGGTAGACCCGATCGAAGGTCCCTTGAGTCTGCGCGGCTACTATCAATACCGGGCGGATGCCGGCCTGTTCGAGGAATGCCGCACCGGAGCGCGCTTTCCGGTTGCGATGGAAGCCGACAATATCGCGTTGGAGCGCGCGTACCTGAACGCGGTCACGGAACCGGGAAAGCCTCTGTTCATCGCGTTGGAAGGTCGTCTCGCAATGCGCCCGGCGATGGAAGGGGAGGGGAACGAGGAGCTGAGCATCGTCCCGGATCGCTTCGGCCAGGTGCTGCCGGGCGGGCGATGCGAACAGTCGGCCCCGGCAGTCAAATAGGTTACAGTCACACGTTTCAGTCTGCAGCGCATCGACAGGACGGCCGATGCAGACAACGGACAGGGAGAAAAACCGTGGCCAATCAGCCCAGGATCATCATGTCGTCTCAGGATCTGGAGCGCCTCGAGACCTTGCTCGAATCGCTTCCGGACGATGCCTTTCCCGGCAAGACCGCGTTACAGGCCGAGCTCAATCGCGCCGAAATCGTCGAGCCGCAGGATGTGCCGCCGACGGTCGTCACGATGAACTCGACCGTCCGCTTCCGCATGGAGCCGTCGGAGGAAGAGTTCCGCCTGACGCTTGTTTATCCGAAGGACGTCGATGGCGCCGGGGACAAGATTTCCGTGCTCGCGCCGGTCGGCAGCGCGCTTCTCGGTCTTTCCACAGGCGACGGCATCGAGTGGCCGCGTCCGGGCGGCGGCACCATCAAAGTGCGGATCGAGGAGATCATGTATCAACCCGAGCGCGCCGGGGACTTTCATCGCTGAAGCGGCCCGGTCGGCCGCAGCCTGGGAGACATGAAGAAACTGCTGCTCCTCGTCGGCCTGGTGATTGCCGCTTTCATCGGCGTTACGCGGGAAGACGATCTGTCGGTCGATGATGCGGTCGGCATCGACACGCAGATCGAAGACACACCGGCCAATGCCTGGGAAAATCGCAGCAGCAATGTTCAGGTCGAAGGTGAAGGCATCGTCACCCGTATTCTTGCCGACGACAATGACGGCAGCCGGCATCAGCGTTTCATCATTCGGCTCGACACCGGGCAAACCCTGCTGGTCTCGCACAATGTCGACCTTGCGCCGAGAATCCCCCGCCTCCGCGAGGGCGACGAGGTCGCGTTCAACGGAGAATACGAATGGAATCCGCAAGGCGGTGTCATTCACTGGACGCACGATGATCCCGAAGGGCGCCATCCCGCGGGATGGATCAAGCATGACGGCGCAACCTATCAGTAGCCGGACATCGACGTGAACGAAATACTCATCGGCAAGGGTGAGCAGCTCGTCCGCTTGCTCGCCAGATATGGCAATCGACATGGTCTGACCGCCGGCGCGACCGGCACCGGCAAGACCGTATCGCTGATGGTGCTGGCGGAAGGCTTCTCGCGACTCGGCGTGCCGGCGTTCATCGCCGACGTGAAGGGCGACGTCGCCGGCCTTGCCATGGCAGGCGTGAGCAATGAAAAGATCGCGCGGCGCGTGGTCGAGATCGGCATGCGGGACTACGCGCCGGAACCTACCCCGGTCGTATTCTGGGATCTCTACGGCAAGGCCGGCCATCCGGTCCGCACTACTGTCAGCGAGATCGGCCCGACGCTGCTGGGCCGCATGCTCGAGCTCAACGACACCCAGTGCGGTGTGCTCGATATCGCTTTCAAACTTGCCGACGATCGAGGTCTCCTGCTGCTCGACCTCGACGACCTGCGCGCATTGCTCGGTTTCGCCGCGGACAATCGCAAGGAAATCTCCACCGAGTACGGCCTGATCAACAGCCAGTCGGTGGCGGCCATCCAACGCGCGCTGCTGCGCCTCGAGCAGGAGGGCGGGGAAGCCTTCTTCGGCGAGCCTGCGCTCGAGCTCGCCGACCTGCTGCGCACGGACTCGGGCGGTCGCGGCATCGTCAACATCCTCGCCGCCGACGAGCTGATCCTGAAACCGCGGCTCTATTCGACTTTTCTGTTGTGGCTGCTTTCCGAATTGTTCGAAAGCCTGCCGGAAGTCGGCGACCTCGACAAGCCGAAGCTCGTGTTCTTTTTCGACGAGGCGCACCTGCTGTTCGACGACGCGCCACCGGCGCTGCGCCAGCGAGTGGAGCAGGTCGTGCGCATCATTCGCTCCAAGGGCGTCGGAGTGTATTTCTGCTCGCAGTTTCCGGACGACGTGCCGGACGACATCCTCGGCCAGCTCGGGAACCGCATCCAGCACGCCTTGCGCGCCTATACACCGCGCGACCAGAAGGCAGTGCGCACGGCTGCCGAGACCTTCGTAGCCAATCCCGGGCTCGACGTCGCCGAGGTCATCTCGCAAATCGGCACTGGCGAAGCGCTGGTGTCGACGCTGCAGGAGAAGGGTGTGCCTATGCCGGTGGAACGCACGTTGATCTGCCCGCCGCGCTCCCGGATGGGAGCGATCACGCAAGAGGAGCGCAGCGCAGTGCGGGCACGCAGCCCGGTCGGTAGCAAATACGACGCTCCGGTGAATCGCGAATCGGCCTACGAGATCCTGAACAAACGCGTCGAGTCCGCCGTCGCACCGGAGGAGAAAGACAAGGCGCCCGCCGAGTCCGAAAAGCGCAGCCGGCTCGGCGAGATGATCTGGGGCACGAAGCGCCGCCAGGGCATTTTCGAGAGCATGGCCAAGCAGGCCGCGCGCACCGTCGGCAGCCAGTTCGGCCGACAGATCCTGCGCGGCATACTGGGTGGGATCACGGGCTCACGCGCGCGCTGAAGGTTCAGGGGATACCCCTGGCAGAGGGACCCCCTCAATTCCCTTGTTGATCCGAATCGAAAAAGAACAGGACCGGGCTGCCGTGCATGCAGTCAATGCGGCAGCGTTCCCGACTTCCGCCGAGGCTGATCTGGTCGACGCCCTTCGCGAGCGGGCGCAGCCGATCGTTTCCCTCGTGGCCGAGGTCGCCGGCGTGATCGTGGGACACATCCTGTTCTCGCCGGTTTCTCTGACCGGCCATCCCGATCTCGGGATCATGGGGCTTGCGCCCATGGCAGTGGCACCGGCGCACCAGGGCCAGGGCATCGGAGAGGCCCTCGTTCGGGCGGGCCTCGAGCGGTGCAGGGAGCTGGGTTACATCGCAGTGGTCGTTCTCGGGCACCCCGGGTACTACCCGCGCTTCGGCTTCGCGCCCGCTGCACGGTTCGGAATCAGCAGCGAATACGAAGTCCCTGACGAGGCGTTCATGGCTACGGAGCTTCAACCCGCCGCTCTTCGCGGCAAGTCGGGCGTGATCAAATATCATGCCGCGTTCGGCAGCATATAAGCGACGTATTACTTTGTTCCGAGCTTGAGCGAGACGCAGCACCTGCCGGGCGCGGGAGTCAGCACGGGTTTCGCTTCGGAAAGGTCGACCCCGTGGACGAAGCCTTCGATCAGGGCCAGGTTCATTCCGCAGACCAGATCCTTGTGCTCGCTCACGAGGGCGTGGAACGGGCAATTGCGCAGCCGGACCTCTCCCGTTGCCTGCTCGGGCTCATAGCCGTGCGCGGCAAGGGCAGCCACCGAAGCGGCGAGAAGGCGCTTTCTGCCCGGCCGTGAACCGACCTGTGCCTTGATGTCCGCGCCGATCCGTTCGCCGATCTTTCGCGCGGTCTGGCGGAGGGCCGTGCCGGTCTGCGCGACATCGCTCGACTCGATCGCCGCGGCCAGGATGCGCGCCGCCAGCTCGTAGCTCCGCTGCGGCAGGCTGATCTCCAGCTGGCGACTCGAGCGGCGGTAGAGCTTGGCCGGCCGCCCGGCGCCGGGGCCTGCGCGCCCCGAAAGGCGCCGGAAGGAGGCTTCGAGCAGGCCCTCCGTGACCAATCGATCCAGATGGAATCCGGCCAGGTGATGCGAGACGCCCACCGCCTGTGCCGCTTCTTCCCGGCTGACCTCCTGCTGCCGGTCGACGACATAGAAGTACAGCGACCGCCGCGTCGGCTCGTCGAGCGCGGCAAGCCCGGCAATCTGCTGCTCGAGGTCTTCTGGTGCCATGGGTCCAGTCCGCAAATATATTTCGCCGTTCGAGATTGACGATCCGGTTCCCGGTCACTATAATAATTCTAGTTTATTTTAGAAAGCCCGGCAACAAGAGAAACGACATGTCAGCCATCGTTCCCGATCAGCGGTTGCGCACGGTGTCCGAGCTCCGCCATGACGGCGCGACCATTCATCCGTTGCACGACCTTCCCAACGATTCGGCCGGCAACGAGATCCGGCTCGCCGGAATAGCCGCCGCATTTCGCGGTTTTTTGGAAGCGCTGGGCCTCGATCTCTCCGACCCCGACCTCGAGGGGACGGACCATCGCGTGGCGCGCGCCTACCGGGAAATGCTTGCCGGACTGCGGCGGGGCGCCAGGCCGAAGCTCAGCACGTTCCCGAACACGGAAGGCTACACCGGCATGGTCCGCGTCACCGCCATTCCGTTCTATTCGATCTGCGCGCACCACTTCCTGCCGTTCTTCGGCTCCGCCCATGTGGGGTACATGCCCGGTGAGCAGCTCGTCGGTCTGTCCAAGTTGCCCCGCGTAATCGATTACTACGCGCGGCGGCCGCAGCTCCAGGAACGCCTGACGGAACAGGTCGCGGCGTTGCTCTACGAGCAGCTCGACCCGGCCGGGCTGATCGTGTCGATCGAGGCGCGCCACCTCTGCATGGAAATGCGCGGCGTGTCGAAGCCGGGTGTCGTCACGACGACGACGGCCGTGCGCGGTTCGCTCGAGGACGAAGGAATGCAGCGACAGTTTTTTGCACGCTTGCCGGGCAACGGCTCGACGCCAACGACTCACGAGGCATGACCATGGCTCACTACCCGTATCTCATCATCGGCGGCGGCATGACCGCCGATGCCGCCGTCCGCGGCATTCGTGAGCTGGACGCGAACCGCGCAATCGGCATTATCGGCGCAGAGGCGGATCCGCCCTACGCGCGCCCGCCGCTCTCCAAAGCCCTCTGGAAGGGAAAGCCGCTCGAGAGCGTCTGGCGAAAGACCAGCGAAGCTGCCGGCGTCGATCTGCATCTGGGACACCACGCGACCCGACTGGATGTCCAGCGCAAGAAGGTGGTCGACGACCGCGGCGTCGACTACACCTTCGACAAGCTGCTCCTGGCTACGGGGGGCACGCCGCGCCGCCTGCCATTCGGCGGCGAGGACATCATGTATTTCCGCACGCTCGCCGATTATCGCCGGCTGCGCGAGCAGGCGGAGCAGGGCAAGACTTTTGCGGTCATCGGCGGCGGCTTCATCGGCTCGGAAATTGCGGCGGCGCTCGCCATGCATGGCTGCGAGGTCAAGCTGCTTTTTCCCGAGGCGGGGATCGGCTCGCGCCTCTTTCCGGCGGACCTCGCCCAATTCCTGGTCGGCTACTACGGAGAGAAAGGCGTGGACGTGCGGCCGGGCGAGCAGGTGACAGGCGTGATCGCGAGCGGAGCGCAGCTCGCAGTCGAGACGAAGAGCGGTCCGCGCGTGACCGTGGATGCGGTCGTCGCCGGCATCGGCATCGTTCCGAATACCGATCTTGCCGAGCGGGCCGGCCTCGAAGTCGAGGACGGCGTCGTGGTAGACGAGCACCTGCGGACGAGCAGCTCCGACGTCTTCGCAGCGGGCGACATCGCCTGTGTCAATAACCCCGCCCTCGGCAAGCGAATGCGCGTCGAGCACGAAGACAATGCGCTCACCATGGGGCGCGCGGCGGGACGTGCGATGGCGGGCGATCCATCTGCGTACACGCATCAGCCATATTTCTACTCGGACCTGTTCGAGCTCGGCTACGAAGCGGTCGGCGAGATGGATCCGCGCGTCAAGCTCGTAAGCGATTGGGAAGAACCGTTCCGCAAGGGCGTGGTGTATTACCTGTCCGGCGGAAGAGTCCGCGGAGTGCTGCTATGGAATACCTGGGACCAGGTGGACGCCGCCCGGGCGTTGATTGCCGATCCCGGCCCGTTTCGCGCCGCAGACCTCGTGGGTCGCCTGCCTGCCTGAGGGGCGGCCCTGGTTTATACTGGGCGCGCCGCCCGTTACAGCCCGAAGCGCCGTTTGGAGTGAGTCGATGAAATGCCCGAAGTGTTCGGCTGAGATGAGTCTCGTGAGATATTCCCGTCACCAGGTGCAGCGCTGCGGCGAGTGCCACGGCTTGTGGTTCAAGACAGCAGATCTTGCCGTCCTGCGCCGGGATGACTGGATGGCCAACTACATTCTCGACAAAGGGAAGGCTCGTGAGGGCAGGAAGTTCGACCGCGTCGAGGCGACTTGTCCGGAGTGCGGTTCGAGGTTGAAGCGCGAATCCGACAAGCGGCAGCCGCACATTTTCTATGACACCTGCCCGAACAGTGACGGTACGTTCCTCGACGCCGGAGAGTTCACCGATCTGGTCAAAGAGACCATCTGGGACAAGTTCAAGCCGGTACGCGGTTAGCGTCCCGGCCGGGCATTGAAGACGCGCAGGCTTGCGCGAAAGAAAGCTCAGGAACCCTTCGCTGCCATCCCGTCGACGGAGCCGCCGGTCCTGACGGTGACGGCCTGACCGGGCTGCAGGCGCTCGCCGCCGCGTACGACGAGTCGATCGCCGGGCTCGATTTCGCCGCGGATCTCCACCAGGCCGTTGTGCGAGCTGCCCGTGTCCACGGGCACGCGCTCAATCGTGTCATCTTCGCCGACCTTGACCACGTAGCTTGCGTTCGTGCGCAGGATCAGCGCATCGCGCGGCACCGCAACGACCTGCCGCGGAGCGGCATTGGGCAATGCCACTTGCACGGCCGTGCCTATGCTCCACTCCGTGTCGAGCAGCGCCACGCGCACTTCGAGCTGTCGCGACGCATCGTCGCCGACGGGCACGACGCTGCGAATATGCGCTTCGGTCAGCGCATTTTCGTGACGCACGCTGACGGGGTCTCCGGCTTTCAGCCGCGGCGCGAGCGTCACCGGCGCCCGCGCGCTCACCTCGAGGTCGACCGTGTTGACCAGGCGCACGACCGGCGCGCCGGTCGTCAGGTATTCGCCTGCCTGAATGAAACGCTCGGCGACCACGCCGGCAAAAGGGGCGCGCACGACGGCCATGCGTCGCTGGTGCCGCGTCTGCTCCAGGGTGACCCGGGCGCGCGCGAGATCCTGCTCCAGCATTTGTCGCTGCGAGCGAACCTCGTCGAACTGGGAGGCGGCGATGCTATTCTGCGATCTCAATTCGCCGAGACGTTGCTCTTGCTTGCTCGCGTAGTCGAGCTGCGCCTCGATGCGCTTGATGTTCGCCAGATCGTCCTGCTCCCGCAATTGCAGCATCGTGTCGTCGAGCCGGGCGAGCGCGTCGCCGCGCTCGATCTGCTCGCCGACTTCGGCGACCGAAATCACGCGCCCTTCCTGCTCGCCGGCCACGCGCGCATCCTCGCGGCTGCGCACGCTGCCGGGCGACCAGAGCACCGGCGCGAAATCGGCATATCGGGCTTCGGCGATTTCCACCGGCGCGGGGGGCATGGCGGAGGCGTCCTGGGCGCCCACATCGACAGCACACACGGCAGTCGCGAACACGACGCAGACGATCCGGCAACGACGGAGGCTCATGACGATTCTCCCGCCGTCGCTCATGCGGCGTGCTCGAGCGTCCCGGCTTCGGACGGTGTAACGACAGCGCGGCGATGCGCGGCGAAGCGCAGCAGGGCCGGCATCAACAGCAGCGTGAACACCAGCGAAAGGCCCACGCCGACGACGGTGATGGCCGCGAGGCCGCGGTAGATCACGCTGCCGGGGCCGGGATTCACGGCCATGGGCAGAGCGCCGACGACGCCGGTCAGCGCACCGATCAGGATCGGCCGCAATCGCTGGCTCAAGGCCTGCTCGACCGCGCCGTCGATGCCCAGGCCCTCGGCCTCGGCCACGCGCGTCTGCGCGACCAGCAGGATCGCATTGTTCACCACCATGCCGAGCAGCATGATGAAGCCGATCATCGACAGCAGATCGAGCGGCTGGAAGGCGATCACGCCGAGCAGGCGCAGGCCCAGCACGCCGCCGAACACGGCCATCGGCAATGCCATCATCACGAACGCGCTGTCCCTGAGCGACTTGAACATCGCCGCCATGAGCATGAACAGGACCAGCAAGGCCATCGCGAAATTGCCGCTCATGGCGCTCACCGCTTCATCGAGGCGATCGGCGCTGCCGGAGACCCGGACGCCGCTGCCGGCCGGCAGCGTCTCACGCACGACGGGGACGACTTCCCCCTCAACGATCGCCAGCGCCTCCTCCAGCGATAACGTCGGCGGCGGATCGACGGTCAGTGTGACCGTGCGCCGGCGGTCGACGCGCCGCAACTGGCTCGGCGCCATGGTCGTCTGCGTCTCGACCAGCTCGCTCAGCGGCAGCACGCCGCCGAGCGGCGTGGCGAGCGGGATCTGCGCCAGCTCTTCGGGCGCATCCCAGCCGTTGGCGCGCAGGATGATCGGCATGCGGCGATCGCCGTCGAAATGCTCGCCCAGCCACATGCCGTCGCCAAGCGTGCGCACCACCGTGCCGACCTCGGCGCGGTTCCAGCCGACCTCGGCGAGGCGCCGGTCGTTGGCGATCAGACGCAGTTCCGGCTCGGCGGCGTCGCCGGCCGGGAACGCCTGCACATTGGCGCCGGGGAATTTGTCGCTGAGCAGCTGGCGGCCTTGCTCGGCCACTGAGTTGAGCGCCTCGGTGTCGCTGCTCTGCAGATGAATCTGGATCGCGCGCGCCGAGCCGCCGAACCCGCCGAACAGGTCGCCCTCGGAGGCGAAGGCGCGCGTGTCGGGGAAACCGACGATCACTTCGTCGCGAACGATGCGCTCGAGCTCGCCGATCCGGGTCTCGTCCTCGACGCGCGCACCGATCGTGCCGCCGCCCGGCCACAGGAGCAGATACCAGTTCTTGAGCTGCGGCTCCTTGTCGCCGCGCATGTACGGAGCCATGCGGTCGAGGATTACCGGCGCCATCTCACGGTCTACGGCAGCGGGGCTCATGCCGGGCGGAAAGCTGAAAAAGGCGTCGATCGCGGCGCGCTTCACCGGCGGCAGATAATCGAGCCGCGGCATGAGGATCCAGGCGCCGATGATGGGCGCAACGACCAGCGCGGCGATGCACGCGATCTGCTTCGGCCGCGTATCGGTCCAGCGCATGAGCCGCCGGATCACTGCCGGGTAACCATGCCCCTGCAGATTGGCGAGCCGTTTCGCCTTGAGCCAGCCTCCGGCCGCAGCCGGCAGCACCGTCACGGCAATCAGCAGCGAAATAGCCACGGCGATCGAAATGGTCAGTGCGAGGTCGGAAAAGAGCTGGCCTTCGACGCCTTCCATAAAGATCACCGGCACGAACACGGCGATCGTCGTCAGCGTGGACGCGAGCAGCGCACCCGCGACCTGCGTGGTGCCGAGGCGCGCCGCCTCCATCGGCATCTTGCCGGCTTCGCGCAGGCGCACGATGTTCTCGGCCACGACGACCGCCGCGTCCATGACCATGCCGACCGCGAAGGCCAGTCCCGCCAGCGAGATCACGTTGAGCGTGCGGCCGGAGAGATCGAGCACGACGAAGGTGGCGAGCAGCGAAACCGGAATCGCGCTCGCAATCAGCAGCGTCGCGCGGGCGTCGCGCAGGAACCACCACAGGCAGCCGACGGCCAGCAGAATGCCGGCGAACAGGTTGCCCGACAGGAGGTTGAGCGCGCGGTTGATGAACAAAGACGAGTCGAAGCTCTGCTCGATGCCGAGGCCGCGCTCTTTCAATACGCCTTCGCGCAGCTCGGCGACGACCTCCTTGACCTCGTTGAGCGACGCCAGCACGTTGGCGCCGCTCTCGCGGAACACCTGCAAGCCGATGCCCGGATTACCGTTCTGGTAGACGTAAAACTGCTTGTCCGGACGCTTGAGCTCGATCGTCGCCACGTCGCCCAGGCGCACCGGCCGGCCGTCGCGCCAGGTGAGAATGAGGTTGCCCAGCTCATCCGGCGAATAACGGCCGGCGAAACGCAGCGTGTACTGGCGGCGCCCGGCCTCGAAGAAACCACCGGAGACGTCGTTGGCGCGAGCGGCCTGTTGCGCGACATCCGGTATCGTGATGCCGAGCGCGGCGGCGCGGTCGAGATCCAGGTCGATCAACAGCTCTTCCGGCGGGCCGCCGTGGACCTGCACGCCGGCGACGCCGGGCACGGCCTCGATTTGCGGCGCCACCCGATCTTCGACGAAGCGGCTGAAATCCTCGATCGTGCCCGGCGTGCCCGGCAGCTTCTGCACGAAGAACCAGCTCAGGGTCTGGTTGGCGTCCTGGCCGTTGAGCTGGACCACCGGCGGCGTGACGTCGGGCGGCAGCGGCGGCACGCGATTGAGGCGACCGAGCACCTCCACCAGCATCTGGCGCATGTCCGTACCGACTGCGAAAGTGAGGTTGATGAAGGCGCCGCCCTGGTTGGCATTGCCGTCCATCTCCTCGAGCCCGGGCAGGCCCTGCAGCACGTTCTCCTGCGGCTCGAGGATTTCCGATTCGATCTCCTGCGGCGAGGCCGCGCGCCAGCCGGTCTGGATCGAGAGCTGCGGCTCCTCGATATCGGGGAACAGCTGGATTGGCAGGTCCAGCAGGCTGAGCAGGCCGAACAGGGCGACCATCGCGACGACGGCCGCCACGGCGGCGGGGTTCCCGAGAGAGGCTTCGGTGAGCTTCATGGACGCCTCCGGTTAAGCGGCACGATCGGGCAGGGTGGTGCAGTGCAAGCCCCCTCCCGGATCGGGATAGTCGCTTACCTGAGATGCGGCTCGGGCCGGAAAAGTTGCGTCGTTGCGCCGAAGTGTGCCGGCGACGCGTCCAGGCGTGGGAACCGGGGAAGGAATCCAGACAAGTGCCCGTACTATGCCTCGCCCCGTGGGGGGAAGGATGCGACTGGTGCTATGCTTCAAGGAGCCGGCACGACCTGTGCGACTTTCCGGCTACCGATTACTAACAAGCAATTACATGCGTCGCCGCATGAGAAGGTGAACAATGGCATTACGCATTGGTGATGAAGCACCCGATTTCACGGCCGATACGACAGAAGGCCGTATCCGTTTCCACGACTGGATCGGCAATGGATGGGCCATCCTTTTCTCTCACCCGAAGGATTTCACGCCGGTCTGCACGACGGAGCTCGGCTACCTGGCCGGGATGAAGTCCCAGTTCGACAAACGCAACTGCAAGGCGATCGGCCTGAGCGTGGATTCCGTCGACGATCACAAGAAGTGGTCTGAGGACATCCGCGAGACGCAGGGACACGCCGTCAACTTTCCGCTCATCGGCGACACGAAGCTCGAGGTGGCGAAGGTCTACGACATGATCCACCCGAACGCGAGCGGAGAGGCGAAAGGACGCACGGCGGCGGACAACCAGACCGTCCGCTCCGTATTCCTGATCGGACCGGACAAGAAGATCAAGGCGATGCTGACTTACCCGATGAGCGCCGGCCGCAACTTCGACGAAGTGCTGAGGCTGCTCGACTCGCTGCAGCTCACGTCCAGGTACAAGGTCGCCACCCCGGTGAACTGGAAGCAGGGCGAGCACGTCATCATCGTCCCGGCGGTCGCCGAGGAAGAGGCGCGCGAGCTCTTCCCGGGCGGCTGGGAGGCGCCGAAACCCTACATGCGCATCGTGCCCCAGCCCAGGTAGTTAGCAGCCTGTTAGGCCTACTGCGCTACCCGGCTGCCGTTGTCGAAGGCGCGTTTCGGCTGCGTCTGCTCGTGCGGAGCTCGCGGCGGTTCGCCTGCGCGCTCCGCCGCATCGTGCGGGGCCTTGCCGGTTTCGATAAAGCTCTTCATGCGCATCAGATCGTCGTCCATCTGATGCTTGGGATCGGCGCCCAGCAGCCGCGCTATAGCGTGCCCGACGGCACCTGCAACCGGGTTGTAGACCATCTTGATGTCGATGGTCGTCGTTCCATCGGAGTTGTCCTGAAAGTGCACGCGTCCGGCGTGCTGAATGAGCGCACCGCTTTCGGTTCGCCAGGCCAGTAAACGATTCTCTTCACGCGCGGTCACTACAGCGTCGAACTCGAACTGCGTTCCGGTCGGCCCGCTCACGGTCCAGCGCCAAAGACTGTCCGCTCCGGTCTCCAGCGGACGCACGTGCCGCACGTGCGTCATGAACTGCGGAAAGTTCTCGAAGTCGTCCCAGAGCGCGAATACCTGTTCCACGGGCGCGTGGATGCGGATGTTCTTTTGAATCTCGACCGCATGACGGGGCCCGCCGATGCCGAACAATCGACGCAGCTCCAGATTGCTCGTAGCCCGCCCGAGCAGAATCATGCCCGCGGTACCCAGCAGCGTTCCGCCGGGGTTCCGGCGGTTGAATCCGTAGAGCGCGGCCAATGCGCCGCCCAATCCGCCGGCTGCACGCGCCGTCGGCGACCAGTTCGTCTGCATGAATGCAGAGCGTGCGCCCGGCTGCTGGCGCGGCGTGCCCTGCAGCCCGGGTACGCGGCCCGGTTCGGCGTGGACCTCCAGTCGATCCCGCACGTCCTCGACGCCGCCGACACCGAGCACGCAGTCGATGAGAAGGGGAACTTCTCTTTCCAAAATGGGGCCGGACAGCGTGATCACGCCGTCGTTCGCTTCGACGTCGATCGAATGAGGATGGCTGACGGCGCGGCCGAGGCACGCGCGCACGCGCTCCACGAGCACACTGTCATCCGGCTGCTCGAAATCGAAGTATGAACGCAACGTCGCGGTGGTGCCCAGCGCGCGATTGCGCGTGTCGCGGCCGACGACCCGCAGACCCCGCTTCGATTTGTGGCCCGCGTGCACCAGCTGATTGCGCACCAGGGCGCGGCGGTATCTGCCCCGCTCCGGATCGAAAAAATACATGGCCGCTGCGCCCATTCCCGTCGTGACCAGCAGCTTGAGTCGGTTGTCCATGGCGCTCCCTCGCTCCAGTTGTGTTGGGGACGCAGAAGCGGCGGACGCCTCCGATTCCCGAAATGACAAGTTCGTCTGTTGGCGAAATCGAGCAAGACCCGTGCCATGCCGGGTCGGATGCCCCGGAATCGGGCACGAATTTCGCATCGCACGCCACGCGTAAGGTTGTCGAAGGTCCTTCGCCGAATGGTCAGGCGTCGAAATCAATCCGACAGGTGAAATGTGATGCTCAAGACGTCCGCTCTTTCTCTACTCGCCGGCCTGACAATGCTGGCCCTTTCCGGATGTGGCGAGATGGCGACGCTGCCGGTGGAAGCGGGGACAGGCCCCGACCCGGAACTGCCGCCGCCGAACCCTTCGCTCATTCCTACTGTCAACATTGCTCCCGCCACCGGCTGGCCTGCCGGCGAGATGCCGACTCCGGCATCGGGTCTTTCGGTGAGCGCTTTCGCAAGTGATCTGGAGCACCCGCGCTGGCTTTACGTGCTGCCCAACGGCGATGTGCTGGTGGCGGAAACCAACGCGCCGCCGAGGCCGGAAGACGCCAGGGGCATCCGGGGTTGGTATATGAAGCGCGTAAAGAAGCGCGCGGGCTCGGCCGTCCCCAGCGCCAACCGCATCACCCTGTTGCGCGACGCCGACGGCGACGGTGCGCCGGAAACGCGAACCGTGTTTCTGGAGGAGTTGAACTCGCCGTTCGGCATGGCGCTCGTCGGCAGCGATTTCTACGTCGCCAATACGGATGCGGTCGTACGTTTCCCTTATCGCGACGGCGATACGGAGATTACCGGACCGGGCGAAAAATTGGCCGATCTGCCGGCCGGACCGATCAACCATCACTGGACCAAGAACCTGATCGCGAATCGTGACGGCTCGCGTCTCTACGTGACTGTCGGCTCGAACAGCAACGTGGCCGAGAACGGCATGGAGAACGAAGTCGATCGTGCCGCAATCCTCGAGATCGATCCGGCAACCGGCCGCTCGCGCTTGTTCGCCTCGGGCCTGCGCAATCCGAACGGGCTCGACTGGCATCCCCGGAGCGGCGCGCTCTGGACGGCCGTCAACGAGCGCGATGAGATCGGCAGCGATCTCGTCCCCGATTACATGACGTCGGTGCAGGACGGCGGCTTCTACGGCTGGCCGTACAGCTATTTCGGGCAGCATGTCGATACGCGTGTCGAGCCGCCGCGGCCCGACCTGGTGGCGGAAGCCATCGTGCCGGACTATGCGCTCGGCGCGCACACCGCCTCGCTCGGTCTCGTTTTCTATCAAGGCTCCCTGTTGCCGGAGCGATATCACGGCGGTGCCTTCGTCGGCCAGCACGGTTCCTGGAACCGCAAACCGCTGAGCGGGTACAAGGTGATATTCGTGCCGTTTGCCGGCGGGCGGCCCGCCGGGCCGCCCGAGGACGTGCTGACCGGCTTCGTCAACGCGGACGGCGAGGCGCTGGGCCGTCCGGTCGGCGTGGCGGTCGATGGCGCGGGCGCATTGCTTGTGGCGGATGACGTCGGCAATATCGTGTGGCGGGTAACGCCGGCCAAATAGCATTCCCGCGTCGCTCGGGGCAAAATTCGCGTGACGCCCACTGCGGTGGGCAAGAAGGGGAATCATGAAGCATACCGCGATCATTGCTGCCGCTTCAGCTCATCCTGCTTCGATTCGGCGCGCCGCACGGACTCACCTGTCATGCGGGCGGCATAAGTCGTCCGAGTCCGGGCTCGCCCATGAGCGACCCTGATCGCACGGTTCGGGTCTACAAGGCCGGCCACGCCATCGAGGCGCACCTGCTGCGCGGGCTGCTCGAGCAGGCGGGCATCGAGGCCTACCTCATCGGCGAGCATCAGAATCGCGTGTACGGCGCGACTTCGACGCTCTTCGCAATAGAAATCCGCGTGCCCGCGCGTGACGCGGCCGCCGCGCGCGCGATCGTCGAGCGCTTCGAGGCGGAGTCGACGGACACTTCGGTCAGGCCGGGATGGAGCTGCGTGGCGTGCGCCGAGTCCAATGCCGCGAGTTTCGAGTCGTGCTGGAATTGCGGCGCTTTGCGCGCGACGGAACGGGGCGCAAGAACATGAAGCCCGGGGCGTGGTTGCGCTTGCTCGCGGCCGCCTTGCTGCTGTCGGCCACGACGCCGGTTACGGCGCAATCCCTTTACAAGTACCAGGATGCGGACGGCAACTGGGTCTATACCGACCGCCGCCCGGCGGTCGAAAAGTTCGAGGAAGAACGCCTTGAGAGCCGCCGGAAGAATCCCGTCGTGACGGTGCGCGGCGAGAAGACGGCTGAAGGCGGGTCTGCGCTCATCGTGACCAATGAGTACGTGGCTCCGGTGGAAGTGCTCGTCGAGCTCACCGATCACATCGGCGTGGCCTCGGACGTGCCGAAGCAAGTGCGGGTCGTGGTTCCGCCTTCGAGTGAAGAGGCGATCCTCGAAGTACGTCCGGGCGAACCGAACAGCAACTGGTCGTTCGGCTATACCTTCCAGTACCTGCCGGGCGATCCGGCGACGAGCCACAATCCGGAGGGGCCGTATCGCGCGCCCTTCGCGCCTGCAACGTCCTTCCCCGTATCACAAGCTTATCCCAGCGCTTTTTCGCACCAGGATGTTGCGAGCCGTTACGCGGTCGATTTCGCGATGCCGATCGGCACGCCGGTTTATTCGGCCCGCGCGGGGCTCGTCATGGACGTCGCCGCGCAGTTCTTCGAAAGCGGCACCGATCTCGATGAGCTCGGCATGCGCGCGAACCTCGTGCGAGTGCTGCACGAGGACGGCACGATGGCGATTTACGCCCACCTGAACTGGCATTCGATCCGCGTTCAGCCGGGCGAGGCAGTGGAACGCGGACAGTACATCGCCGATTCCGGGAACACGGGCTTCACCACCGGACCCCATCTGCACTTCGTCGTGCAACGCAATGCCGGGCTCGTGATCGAGTCGGTGCCGGTGGATTTCGCGGGACCGAATGGCGAGGCGATCACGCCTCGCACGGGCGAGCCGATCGCGGCTTTCTGATATTCAGCGCTGCAGCAACTTGAGCTGCCAGAGATCCTTGCGACTGACGTGCAGAAACGGTTGCAGGGCGAGGCGCCCGGTCGTGCCAATGCTGCCCTCGAGAAAACGCAGCTCGCGGAACTTTTCCCGGACCTCCGCATCGTCCCCGGGCTGAAAGCCGATCTCGCGCATCATGAGCATACCCTTGGCGCGCAGCGCCAGCTCGGTGTGCAGGCGCAGGTAACAGAGCAGATCGGCAATGACCGGGCCGCGGAACCTGTGCTTGATGTCGTCGAGGTATTCGCCGACGCGGGACTGCGCCAGCCTGCCGGAATCGATCAGTTCCAGCAATTCGGTGTCGGCATCGAAGCCGACCTGCAGCCAGCTCGCGACGGCCTCGGCGCTTTTCCTGAACACCAGCACCATCAGCGGTGGCAAGACCAGCAATACGCCGAGCGTCGACAGGATCGGCGAGAAGAAAAAGTGATTGAAGAGAGAGTGCAGCATGATGGCCACGGCGAGACCGGGCAGGAACGACTTCAGGCGGAGATCCAGGCCTCGCTCCGTGAATGCCTGCGCCATCAGCGCAAACAGTGCCGTCGCGCCGCCGTGCATGATGGCCGTGCCGAAACCCCGCACGATCCAGACGCCGATCTGGGCTTCCGGCCGGTGCTGGAGGTAGTAAAGATTTTCGATCAGCGCGAAGCCCGCGCCAATGGCGAAGCCGGCGATGGCGGCATCGACCAGGAAACCTATCCGGTTGGCCCGAATCAGGTAGACGATCGCCAACCCCTTGAGCAACTCCTCGAGAATCGGCGCGACATAACGCGAGTAGGCGACGAACGGCACCGCCAGCGCATCCAGCGCGAGCCGATTGGCCAGGTAGCTCGCGCCGGCGATCAGTCCGCCGATCACGATCAGGCAAAGCACCGTGCGCAGCGCGGTCAGTTTGTAACTGTCCAGGTAGAGCAGCGCGGCGAGAAAGCTGAGCACCGGCAGAAGGCCGATAGGGATCCGGACGGCGAGCTCGGACAGGTGGGGCATCGGCGCGTTATATCCGCTGCCCTACGCGCTCACAAGACTTTGAGCGATATCATGAATTCGTCACCCATACGATCTCCGTCCTCGAAGCCCAGCGCGTATCCCGCCGACAGCATCATGTCCAGTCGGTGCACGACGCGAAACTGCAGATCGATCTGCACCCCGAAACTGGTCACCGTGCGCCGAAAACGGCTTCGGTCCGGTTCGGTCGTCAGCGCACCGTAGAACAGCGCCGGCCGTGCCCAGCTCAGGTAGAAGCCGGGCGTGCCGACCTGGCGAAATCGCACCGGCGGCAGGTTCCATTCCAGCAGGGACTTC
The DNA here is from genome assembly GCA_050740235.1 of Gammaproteobacteria bacterium. Classification (GTDB taxonomy): domain Bacteria; phylum Pseudomonadota; class Gammaproteobacteria; order Steroidobacterales; family JACDCP01; genus JACDCP01. The sequence continues at coordinate 17,617 of JBOIDB010000005.1, read as the reverse complement.
GCGTACCTGGTGCCGCCGATCTCGTTGAGCTTGAAGCCGGGAAAGCTGTACCACTCCCGGTATCGCTTGGCCTCACGATTGTCGACGTAGTTGTTGCCGAAGCCGCCGAAGAAAAAGTTGGCGAACGGATCGGATCGATCGCCGTCCGCGAAGCCCGCATCGTTTCGCAACCAGATCGAGGAATGTCGCAACGGCAGGGCGAAGCCGAAGTCGAATGCCCCGCGCAGCTTCGGAATCGTCTCGCCGTTCACGTGATCGCCGGAAGCAACCAGATCCCAGAGCACGCCCTTCTCGTCGTCCACGTGCCCCAGGGAGGCTCGCGGATGCTGGTAATAAAACCCCGCCTCCACGCTCAGCAGCTCGTCGAACGCCGCTTCGATGTTCTGGAAGTCGGGCAGGCGTTCGAGGCCGTCGTAGTAGGCCGCGTCGGCGACGAAGTCGAGCTGCCGCGGCGTGTCGTAGATCAATGCCCGCTCGTAGCCCACCGTGTAGGCATAGCCTTTACGACTGCGCTTCGTCGGCCCGAACAGGTCGTAGAAATCCGCCCCGTTGTACCGAAAACCCGCGTTCCAGTTGTTGTGACGATAATCGATCGCCACATGGGCGCGTTCGTCCGAGGCCAGCTCGCCGTCCGGACTGTAGGAGGCGGTGGCGTCGAGATGATCGAAGCCGATACGGTCCTGGAAGTTGAAGTGCCAGCCGAGCGCCGCCGAGTCCTTGTAGCCCTCCAGCACGGGATAGGCGGCCTGCAGGCCGACCTCGCGCACGATTCGGTACGGACCCTGGTGCGTGATCATCGAGTCGAGCGGCACGTCGGCAGGCGATCCGACCTGCCATTCAGTCACGATCGGATGCTCCCTGGCGATCCGGGCGCCGAGAAACGTTATGGCGCTCACGTCCTCGAGCGGCTCCGGATCGATCGAAGCCGGCCGGAATCCCTGGCCGGTGTAGTGAAATACGATGAGCGAGCCGTCCTCGAGCGGAATGGGGCGGAAATATCCACTCTCAGCATTGCTCACGGCCTCGAGCTCGCCGTTGGCGATCTCATAGCGAAAGATATTCGACACGCCCGTGAAATAGGAGCTGCCGTACAGGTAACACCCGTCGGGAGAAAACACGAACCCTTCGGGCGTGGCCGTGCCGAAATCGAACTTCGCGATCGATTCGCTGCTGCCCGCCAGCAGATCCTCGATCCGAAAGACCTGCAGGGACTGATTGCCGTTGATCTCGCCCATGGAGGTGGACAGCAGACTGCCGTCGGGTGAGATGTCCATGTCGTATAGCGTTTCGCCGTAGGGCCAGGTGTGAATCTGGTTCCACTCCTCGTAGGGATACGGAATCCGCACCAGCGTGGCGTACCCGTTCAGATGTCGTACGCCCCATAGCGAGCGGTCGGCCGTATTGAAGACCACGTCGCCGATGCGCGCGTCCTTGAGGAGCATGCGTCGCTTGCGGGTCTTCACATCGACCGCCATCAGGTCGCGAAACGCGTAATTGTCGGCCGTATAGAACACGGTGCCGGCGGTGGGATCGAAGGCCACGGAGCTCACGCGATACAGCATCGGGCCCTTGATGTCGGTCAGCCGTCGGATCCGGCCTGTGTCGAGCGACAGGGCGCCGATATGCGCGACCACGCCCGGATAGCGAAACGCTCCGTACAGGGTCCGCGTTTCCGGGTCGACGTACGCGCGTGACACCGAGCCCAGCGGACGCGCAGTGAGATTCTGGTGAATCGTCGTCGGGAATCGGCGCACGGACTCGAGATTCTCGCGCTGGAACTCGTGCTCCCAGGCGATCCAGTCCTGCCAGGCTGCGGTCAGCGGCTTGCCGAAGACATGCTCGAACTGTCGCGCATAGTATCGCTCGCTGCCTTCATTGCGTTGCAGCCATTCGAGCACGTGTTGCGGCGAATACACGAGCGCGAGATAGCTCATGAACCGCGTGCCGTAGAGATAGGCGTTGACGCCGACCTGAAAATCGACCTGCGTACCCTCGGACACGAGGCCCAGCGCATCGTAGAAATAGGCATCGTCGCGCACCATGGCGCGAAACACCATTTCGTCGTAGGCGCCCTGCGCGCGGCCCAGGCCGCCGGCCATCCAGGTCTCCATGAAAACAGCGCTGCCCTCGAGGTACCAGCGCGGAACCGCGGTGCGCGGCGCCGTCAGGTAGGCATACAGAATGGATTCCGGATGCTCGGTGATCGGCGTAACCTTGCCACCGAAAAAGCGCCGCCAGCGCCGATCCTGCTCGTTCCACATGTCCATGGTGGCCACGTGCACCAGCTCGTGGTTCATCAGCGTATACATGCGCTCCGAGGCCGTGAAGGTCTCGAACGTGCCGCTGATCGGCGCGATGTCGATGAGCAGGGCGTTGTTGGGGGCGGCACGGGCGGCGGCATTGCCATAATCGGAGAAATCCTTGAGCAGCACGGTCGTCTTGTCCCAAGGCACCCAGTCCAGCACCTCTTTCTGGAATCGCAGGGAATTGTGAAAGCTGCGCGCAGCGTGCGGCGCGAGATAAGTCTGCTGCGGATCGAAATAGAGCAGGCGCAGGTCTTCGGTCTCGAGCTCGCTGAGATCGATGGCCTGTGCCGTTGCAGGCCCGGGCAGCGCCAGGCCGAGAATTGACAAAAAAAGGCCGCCCGCTTTCGCAGCGGGCGGCCGGATCCGAACTGCCTGTCTCATCCGCCCATTATGTCGGGTTCATTATTGTCGGGCTCATTGCTGATCGAGCGCCTTGGCAAAGCCCGGATCGTTGAGCATTGCGGCGAACGCAGGGTTGCTGGCCAGGGCCATGAAAGCCGGCTGACCGGCCAGCGCTGAAAAGGCCTGCGGATTCCGCGCCAGCGCCGAGAATGCTTGCGGTTCCCTGGCCAGTGCGGCGAACGCCTGTGGCGCGGACGCCATCGCGTCGAAGGCCTGCGGACTCCGCGCCAGCGCATCGAATGCCTTTGCATCCTGCGCCAGCGCGGAGAAAGCCCGGGCGTCACGAGCTGCGGCGGTGAATGCTTGCGGATCCCGGGCCATCGCCTCGAACGCTTGCGGCGACTGGGCAAGCGCCTGCAAGGCCTGCGGGTTCTGCGCCAAGGCCTGGAAGGCCTGCGGAGATCGAGCCAACGCGGCAAAGGCCTGCGGATTCTGGGCCAGGGCCGCAAACGCTTTGGGATCTCGTGCCAGCGCCTCGAAGGCCTGGGGCGCCTGCGCCATGGCGGCGAACGCCTGCGGGCTCTGAGCCAGGGCGTCGAACGCTTGCGGACTTTGCGCCAGCGCTTCGAATGCCTGCGCGTTCTGTGCGAGCGCGGCGAACGCCTGCGGCTCCCTGGCCAGGGCCTCGAAGGCCTGAGCATCGTTCGCCAGCGCCTGGAAGGCCTGCGGCGCCTGCGCCATCGCTTCCATCGCCTGAGGATCCCGCGCCGCTGCTGCGAATGCCTGCGGATCCTGGGCGTAGGCTGCGAAAGCTTGCGGCGCTTTCGCCATGGCCGCGAAAGCTTGCGGGTACTTCGCCAGGGCGGCGAACGCCTGCGGGTGCTTGGCCATTGCCACGGCGGCCTGCGCATGCTGGCCGAGGGCGGCAAAGGCCTGCGGATCCTGTGCCAGAGCCTCGAAGGCCTTGGGATCCTGCGCCAGCGCCTGGAAGGCCTGCGGCGCCTGCGCCAGCGCCTCGAAGGCTTTCGGATGCTGCGCCATCGCCGCGAATGCCTGCGGATGACGAGCCATTGCCGTCAGAGCCTGGGGCTGGCGGGCCAGCGCCTGGAAAGCCTGCGGGTGATTCGCCATGGCGGCGAATGCCTGGGGATGCTGCGCCATGGCGGCGAACGCCTGCGGGTGTTGCGCCATCGCCGTCAGCGCTTGCGGATGACGGGCGAGGGCCATGAACGCCGGGTCGGTCGCCATGGCCCGGAACTCGGGATTGTTCACCATGAGCGTGAATGCATCGGTCTGCATGAGCTGAGCGATGCTTTCGTCGCCGAGCTGCACGTCGTCGCCGGAGATCTGCTCCCCGCGGTATCGTTCGGCGGGCGCGATCGTGCCGGCGACGTTCTCCTCGCCCGGCGGGTAGTTGAACCCGAACCAGGCAACGGCACCGATCATCAGGATCAGTCCGGCGCCAAGCATCCAGATCGTCTTGCTGCTCGTCTCGCTTGTCATGATTCTGCTCCTCGCGATTCCCGGTCGTCGGATCTGTTATCGAGATATGGTCTATATACGTTCACGCCCTGAAAAAGTTGGTGCCGACGGTCGGCGCCTCATTTTTTCGGGGCGTCCAGCGAACCGCCGGACATCTGCTCGTCTCCGGCAAAAAACTGCAACTCCAAGCTTGCCCCCGACTGGTCTTGCTCACCCAGAAACACCGCGAACTCGCGCTTCCCATCGCTGACCAGCCGCATCGCGCCGCCGGCGATGCTCACTTCGCCCAGCTCGTCCTGCAATTGCGCGAATCCCCTGAACGGCAGGCCGCCGAACTTCATGGCGACTTCCACTGGCGCGGACGAATCGAGATGAAACGCGACGATCCAGACGTCGGCTCCACGGTGTAGCGTCACATCGCCGCGCAGCTCGTCCGACTGCAGCACGAGCCGGTCTTCCTCGGTAGTGCCCGGCGGCTGCTGGCTGTAGATCATCGTACCAGCCAGGCGGGCCAGTTCCTCGGGCGACTGGTCGTCGAGAGATACAGTCTCGTACAGTATCGCAGTGAGCGCCAGACCGGCGGCGAACGCTGCCGCGTACCGCAACACGATCGGGGTCGGCCGCCATCCGGCGGAAGGAAAGCGGCTCTTGTGCCGGCCAGACAGGTCGACCCGTTGCAGCAACTCCCGACGCAGATCGCCCGGCGGCTCCAGAGGCGGCACGCTGTCCAGAACTTCGGCCAGCTCCTGCAATCGGCTCTTATAAGCGCGCAGCTCTGCTGATGCGGCCAGCCTTTCGCGCAGGCGCTCGCGTTGCGACGCGCCGATCTCGCCATCGATGTCGGCGTGTACCAGCTCGATGTCGCGCTCGTCGATCATTGCGGCCTCACGCCTCGCGCCTGCAATTTGTCTTTCATCGCGTGCCGCGCCGAGAAAATCCGCGATTTCACCGTCTTGACGGGGATCTCCAGGGTCTGCGCGATCTCCTGATAGCTCAGATCCGCGAAATGCCGCAGGACGATCACGGCGCGATAATCCGGCGGCAATTCCATGAGCACGGACTGCACGCTTGCGCAGACCTCGCTGGACTCCGCCAGCTCGGCAGGCCCGCGCGCTTCGCTGACCTGCCGGGCATCAGCGGGGCAGGGCGGCCCGCGCCGGTGGAGCTGATCGATGGACTCATTGACGGCAATCCGGTAAATCCAGCTGAAGAACCTGTACTTCGGATCGAAGCGCTCCAGATGCTCGAACGCTTTGAGGAATACCGTCTGCGTGACATCGCGGGCTTCCTCTCGATCACCGAGCATCCGGTAGGCCGCGTTGAAGATCGGCTGCACGTAGCGGTTGATCAGCAGCGTCTGGGCCCGCCGGTCGCCGCGCTGGCAGTCGAGTATCAGTGCGGTATCCCGATCCTCATGCATAACTACTGCCCGCCGCCCGAAAAGTTGGTGCAGGTCGCGAAGCAGAAGAGTCGTTTCCGCTGCCGGTCAATTCCGCGGCCCCGGATCTTCCGTTCCCACGACCTCGAAAAGCCGGTCGAAGCCCGAGTAACGGAATACCTCCGAAATATGGTGATTGACGTTGATCAGCTTCAGCGCCCCGCCGGCGGCCATCAGGCGTTTCTGGGTCTTGAGCAGCACGCCCAGCCCGGCGCTGGAGATATATTCGAGCCCCCTCATGTCGATCACGCGCGGCGTCGGAATACGATCGAGAAAGCTCTGCGCTTTCTCCGCCTGCGCCGCATCCAGCCGGCCTGCCACTACGACCTGGCCGTCGTCGCCGAATTCGATCTCAAACATGCGGATTCCCCATGGTCTTGCGAAATGTGATCCTGCTCCGGCGATCCGAGTACTTGTAATCGAGGGAATCGGCCATTCTCCTCACCAAGTGCAGGCCCAGGCCTCCCGGCATTCGTTGGTCGAGCGGCGCGTGGATGTCCGCGTCCGGCGTGGCCTTGGAGTCGAACCGCTCGGCGTCGAAATCCGTGAGGCTGACGTCGATATAGTCGTTTACGGCTTGCAGCGTGATCCGGATGTCTTCCCGACCACGCGGGTTGTACTTCACCATGTTCGTGAACAGCTCTTCGATGCACAGGTCGACGGTGCCGCGAATCGACGGCGGCACGGACGCATGCTCGAAGAAGCTCGTCGTGAAAGCGAAGATATCGTCCAGAGCATCGAAGGTTCTTCGGAAGTCTTTTTGCACCGCCGCCCCCTCGGGCAGCCGTCGCACGAGTACGATGGTTATATCGTCGTGCTGCGGCGCATCGCCCGCAAACTCGACGGCCTCGTGCAACAGGCGTCCGGCCAGCTCGGACATGGGAAGGCCGTGATACCGGCGCATGATCTCCGCTACGCCGGCCTCTCCGAACTGGTCGCCTCGTGTGTTTGCGTATTCATATACGCCGTCTGAGATCAGGCCGAGGATGTCGCCGGGCGCGAGCTCGATACTCTGCGCATCGTCCGAGCTCTCCAGCTCGAAAACGCCCATCGGCAGCCGGGTCGGCCCGTGCAGCACGCTTTCGCCGCTGGCCGCGTGAAAATGCAGTATCGGCGCCTGACCGCCCGAGTGGTAGGCGACGCGATGCGTGTCCGGATCGAGAAAACCCAGGAAGGCGGTGACGAAGCGATCGTCCGGGAGATCCTCGGCCAACTGGTTGTTCACCTGCGTGAATGCCTCGTCGAGGTCCGCGCCCAGCCGAAACGCTACGCGCAACATGGCCTGCAGCTGCGTCGCCGAAAGCGCCGGGCCGAAGCCATGGCCGGTGGCGTCGCCCAACAGTATGAAGAGCCGCTGGCCGAGCATCACGAGGTCGAAGGTATCCCCCCCGGTCTCCGCGGTAGGCCGCACCATGCCGAAGGCGTCGTAACCAGGCACGTGCGGCATCGCAGTCGGCAGCGTGCCGAGCTGGATCTCGCGCGCCACCGAGACTTCCTTGTCCAGCCGTTCCTTGATCACCAGCGCCTCGGTCAATTGCGTCCGTTGCATGGCCACCGCGCATTGAGCGGCAAGAACAGCAGCAACCAGCTCGTCCCCCGCGTCGAAAGCTCCGGCGGTTTTGTTGAGCAGCTGCATGACCCCGACCGGCGTATCGTCGTAGCCGAACAGGGGCAGAATGAGCATGCAGCGCGACTGGTAGTCCATCAATCGGTCTACCGACCGGTTGAACAGGGGATCGGCATAGCAATCGGGAATGTTGAGGATCCGGCGCGTGAAAAGGCTCCTGCCCATGAGGCCGGCGTCCGCGGACACACGCACCTCCGGGTTCGTCATCGGCACCCTGAGCACGAGCTCGTGCGCCTCCGGCTCGTACAGCCACAGCCGGCCGCGCTCCGTCCCGAGCATGGACGTGCCCGTCTCCACGACCTCGGTGAGCAGGCCGATCAGATCGAAAGGCGCCGCGAGCTTGCGCGTGACGTCGAGGATTCTGACCAAGGCGTCCGACGGCAGGCCGGGCTGGTGCTGCTGCTGGATCATTGTTCTTAGCGGGATCCCCACCGGGAACTGTAGCAGAGATCGCGCTCCGGGGGGTGTCTGCCGGCCGCCTGCCCGAGCCGGGATCTGCCGGGGACTTTCCTTGCACCGCGCGCGGCGGCAGAATGAGCGCCGACTTCCGCCCCGAATACAACAGAAAGGGAGCAGGTCATGGGCAGGCTCATCACCGGCGCGGTGCTGGCGGCCATTGCAATGTTCATCTGGGGGTTCCTCTATTTCGCGGTCAACCCCCTGACGCAGACAGTCTTTCAGCGCGCGCCCGACGATGCGGCGGCGCAGGCGGCGCTGCTCGACAATCTGCCGGAGACGGGCACTTACCTGATTCCGGGAAACATGGAGGATGAGGCCGCTTTCGCGGAACTGCACGAAGCGGGACCGATCGCTTTCGTGCACATTTCGCGTGAAGGCCGCCCGGTGATGTCGGGGAGCGTGCTGCTTTACGGATTCCTGCACATGCTGGTCACGGCGTTCCTGCTCGCCTGGCTGCTGCGCATGGCGGCGCCCGGATTGACCACTTACGGCGCGCGCGTGGGTTTCGTCACCCTGGCGGGTTTCACCGCATCATTCTTCACGCACGTCGGGGCCATCGTCTGGTGGAGCTTGCCGCCCGACTGGTTCCTGTTCGCCGCCGTCTACGACCTCACGGCATGGATCGTGGCCGGGCTCGTGCTGGCGAAGTTCGTCGGGGTCGCGCGGCAGACGATGGAATCCAGAATCTGACGGCTCGCGGGTCGCACCCGCGCCGGTTCCTCCGACAGGACGGGGTTGTCGCGCTGAACGCTGATTCGGCGCGTCACAGCTTGCCGTGCTCGAGCGGGCGCTCGCGGTGCATGAGAATCCATTCGGCGTGCTCGTCGAGCGCCGCGTCGCCGAGCGCATGGAGTATCTGGCGCTTTTCGAGGTCGGTGCGCGCGGTCGTCAATGCCCGGGGCGTGTTGCCGCGCGAGGACTTCAATAAACTGGTACTGGTGGTCGGTTTTGCAAAGCTCGCCTTCACGTTCCGGCTTTATGAGGTCGCCTCGCATAAAATATCGATACTGGGCGATCTGCTGGAACAATCCCGTTTTGCTGCGGGCGACGACTTCAATCACAGCGGCAACATCGAGATGCGGGCGCACAATGTCAGGTTCATGATCGACGAGAAGATCGTCAACCTGATGAACTGAGGCGTTGCGCGCCGGGCCGTGTGCCCAGCGCTTTTTCGAGCGCAACGATCGAGGAGATCGGCGCCGTGCAGGCCGTGCCCCGGCAGACATAGGCAACGGGCGCATCGCGAGCCGATCTGGCCGCGAGGCCGGAGGGGAGATCGGCGACCTCCGGCGGAATCGAGAACACGAGCCGGTGCGGCGCGTAGTCAGTCAACGCATCCCGCCACGCGGCGAGCGCAAATGCGTCGCCGCGCAAGATGACGGTCTCGACCGGGTGCAGGTATTCCTCGAGCGCAGTAGTCAGCGTGGCATGGCCGGACGGATAGCGGCGCATCGCCTCCCAGCCGGTGCGCAGAGTCCGCTCTGCCGCTTCCAGGTAGCGGGTTTCGCCGAGCAGATAGCCGAGCCTGAGCATCGCCCGGGCAGCGATGCCGTTGCCGGACGGCGTCGCGTCGTCGCCGAGCGGTTTCGGGCGGTGGATGAGCCGCTCATGATCGTCGGCCGTGAAGAAAAAGCCGCCGGCTTTCTTATCCTCGAAATGCGCGAGCACGCCTTCGGCCAACTCGACGGCAAAATTCAACGCATCGCTCGAGAATCCCGCTTGCGCCAGCTCGATGAGGCCGTCGATGAGATACGCGTAGTCGTCGAGATAGGCGGGTAGCTGCGCCCGGCCGTCCTTGCAGCTTGCGAGCAGGCGCCCGTCGTGCCAAAGCTCGCGGCGAATGAAACCGAGCGCGCGTGTCGCGGACTCGGCAAAGGCGGGCTCCTCCAGCGCGCGCGCTGCGATAGCCATGCCGCGTATCATCAGGCCGTTCCAGCCGGTGAGGATCTTTTCATCGCGGCCCGGCCAAACACGCCGCGAACGTACCTCGAAGAGTTTCGCGCGCGCCGCATCGACGATTCCGCGCAGCTCTTCGACCGGGCGGCCACCCTCCCGCGAGATCACCGTGAGCGGCTGGACGACCCGAAGGTGCCAGCCGCCCTCGAAGTTCGGCGGCCCGTCGAGACCGAAATGCCGCGTGACGAGGTCGAAAGCCTGGTCGCCGACGATTTGCCGGACCTCTTCCCTGTCCCAGACGTAGAAGCGGCCTTCCTTGCCTTCCGAGTCCGCATCGAGCGTCGCGTAGTAGCCGCCCTCCGGCGACTGCATGTCGCGGATGCACCAATCGGCCGTCTCGCGCGTGACGCGTTCAAACAGCGCCTCGCCGGTCGCCTGCCAGGCCTGAGCGCAGAGTGCGAGCAGCGGGCCATTGTCGTAGAGCATCTTCTCGAAGTGCGGGATCTGCCATTGCGCATCGACCGAGTAACGGCAGAAGCCGCCGCCGAGCTGATCGTAAATCCCGCCGCGGGCCATGCACTGCAGGCTGAAGGTCGCCATGTGCAGCGCCCGCTCATCGGGCGCGCCGTCGTGCCTGGATCGCTGCCAGCTTCGCAGCAGGACCTCGATGCCGGGCGCATGCGGAAATTTGGGCGCGCCGCCGAAACCGCCGTGTTGCGGATCGAATTCGGCTTCGAGTGCGGCACGGGTTGCGGCGAGCGGCGCCGCCGTCAGCTCGGCCGTGGCGGATGCGGGTTCAGGCGAAAGGCGGCCGAACACATCACGCAAGGCTGCATTCTGCTTCGCGATTTCCGCACCGTGCTCGCCGTAATACTGCGCGACACGGCGCAGGATTTCGCTGAAGGCGGGCAGTCCATGACGCGGCGCGGGCGGGAAGTATGTGCCGCCGAAGAAGGGGGTCTGATCCTGCGGCGACAGAAACATGGTCAGCGGCCAGCCGCCGGGCCGTTGCGTGAGTACCTGGTGCGCGACCTGATAGATGCGATCCAGATCCGGCCGCTCCTCGCGATCGACCTTGATATTGACGTACAGCTCGTTCATGAGCGCGGCAGTCTCGGCGTTCTCGAAGGATTCATGCGCCATGACGTGGCACCAGTGGCAGGCTGAGTATCCGATCGACAGCAGGATCGGTTTGCCCTCGCTGCGCGCGCGTTCGAGGGCTTGCGGCCCCCATGGATGCCAGTCCACGGGGTTGTCCGCATGCTGCAGCAGATACGGGCTGGTTTCGGTGGATAGATGGTTCATGGGGGCAAACGGAATGCAATTATCGCGCCGATATCGGCGGATGTGACCCGATCGGTCACCAGATCCCTCGCCGTCCCTGTTGAAAGCGACTCTCGTCGCCCGGCAAAAGTAATTCTCGTCGCTCCGGCAATAGTAATTCTAGTCGCCCCGGCGAAAGTGATTCTCGTCGCCCCGGCGAAAGTGATTCTCGTCGCCCCGGCGAAAGCCGGGGTCCAGTAACATAACTTCTGGCCGGAGGCAGAGCCCGCTGCGCGGGCGGTTGCTTACTGGGTCCCGGCTTTCGCCGGGACGACGGGCGGGCCGAGCGCCGGGCTCTTGATGACCGTCATCTTCTCGTAGGTCATGTCATGCAGGGTGTAGCCGATGCCGCCGACGCCGTAGCCCGACTGCTTCAGGCCCGCGAACGGCATCCAGTCGACTCGGAATGCCGTGTGATCGTTGATCATCACGGCGCTGGCGGCGAGACGATCGGCGCACTTGAGCGCGAAATCGATGTCCTGCGCAAAGACCGCGGCCTGAAACGCGAACGGCAGTGCATTGGCGCGCCGGATCGCGTCATCCACATCGGCGTATTCGTAAACGCAGGTGACAGGACCAAAAACCTCGGAGGTGGACACTGTTGCAGTGTCGGCCGGCCGATCCAGCACCGTCGGAACGTAAGCAGTCTTGGATATGGGCTTCCCGCCGGTGACGATCGATGCGCCGCCGGCTGCCGCTTCCTGGACCCATTCATCGACGCGGGTTACCTCCGCGGGCTGGATCAGCGGGCCGACTTCGGTCTTTTCGTTGGCCGGATCGCCGACCACGAGCGCTTCGACTGCCTGTTTCATGCGATCCACGACATCTTCGCGAATGCGCGCATCGGCAAAGATCCGTTGCACCGATACGCATACCTGACCCGCATGATAGTAGCCGCCCTTGACCAGCGCCGGAATCGCCCGGTCGAGATCGGCATCGGCTCCCAGAATCACGGGCGCGACGCCGCCATGCTCGAGCGCGCAACGCGTGCCCGGCGCGAGCTTCGAGCGCAGCATCCAGCCGATTTTCGCCGAGCCGATGAACGAGAAGAACGCCACGCGCGTATCGGTGACCATGCGTTCCGCCGTCGAAGTGGCGCACATCACCGCGCGGCACCAGTCCTCGTCGAGTCCGGCCTCGTGCACGAGCTCGACAAAGCGCAGGCAGGAGAGGGGAGTGGCCTTGGCCGGCTTGACGATCACCGGCGCGCCGGCCGCGATTGCCGGCACGACCTGGTGCACGATCAGATTGAGCGGATGATTGAACGCGCTGATCGCCGCGACCGGCCCGCGCGGCTCCCGCCGCGTGAACGCAAGGCGCCCGGCGCCGCCAGCCGTCAAGTCCATCGGGATTTCGTGCCCGGCCATCCGTTCGATTTCGCCGACAGCGATTTCGACACCGGCGATGGCCCGGTCGGTCTCGACCCGCGCGTCGATCAGCGGCTTGCCGCCTTCGCGCGCGATCATGAGCGCGAGCTCATCGCGCTCGCTGCGCATCAACTCCGCCACCCGCCGCAGCACGGCGATGCGCTTATGAGCGGGAAGCCAACCTTTGTCGCTGCAAAGCGCTTGCGCGCCGTCCAGCCATGCATCGATCTCGTCCCAGCCGGCGACGTCGAGCGTGCGGATCGGCTTGCGATCCCAGGCCTGGACGACGTCGATGGTGTCGGTCGTCGATTGTCGGCTCGGGCGAACCATCAGATGAGGCAGACGCGCTGGCTCAGCTCGTCGATGAGCACGCGCTTGTTCTCGCTGTAGTCGAGCGGCACGTCGATCAGGTGCACGCCGCCTTCTCCAAAGCAGGATTCCATCAGCGGCACGAAATCCTTTGCGCTTTCCGGCCGATGTCCCTTTGCTCCATAAGAGTTTGCGTAGGCGACGAAATCCGGATTGCCGAACTCGAGCCCCCAGTCGGGATACTCGTCGACGGCCTGCTTCCAGCGGATCATGCCGTAGGAGTCGTCGCGCAGGATCAGCACGACGAGATCGAGCGCGAGCCGGACCGCGGTCTCCAGCTCCTGGCTGTTCATCATGAAGCCGCCGTCGCCGCAGATGGCCATGACGCGGCGGTCGGGATAGAGCATCGCCGCCATCATCGCCGACGGCAGGCCGGCGCCCATGGTGGCCAGGGCATTGTCCAGCAGCACGGTGTTGGGCTGCGTCGTGCGGTAGTTGCGCGCGAACCAGATTTTGTAAGTGCCGTTGTCCAACGCGATGATGCCGTCGTCGGGCATGACCTTGCGCACGTCGCTGACGATGCGCTGCGGCACGAGCGGGTATCGGTCGTCATTCGCGCCTTCGGCGATGTGTTTCATCACCTCGTCGCGCACGTGCATGAAATAGGAAAAGTTGTGGTTCCCGGACTGACTGCCGAGCGCTTTCGTCAGGCGCACGAAGCTGGTCGCCACGTCGCCGACCAGCTCGAGCTGCGGGAAGTACACCTCGTCGATCTCGGCGGGGCTGAAATTGACATGGATCACCTTCTTGCCGCCGTGCTGCATGAAGAACGGCGGCTTCTCGACGACGTCGTGACCGGCATTGATGACGAGGTCCGCGCGGTCGATGGCGCAGTGGACGTAGTCGCCGTCCGACAGCGCCGCCGTGCCGATGTACTGGTCGGAACGGCCGCGGATCACGCCCTTGCCCATCTGGGTGTTGAAGAACGGGATGCCGGTCACGCGCACGAAATCCGACAACGCGTCGATGACGCGCCGCCGATTGGCGCCCGCGCCGACGAGCAGGAGCGGCATTTTCGCCGCGCGGATCATCTCCACTGCCTCGTCCATCGATTTGGAATCGCAATCGGGCAGGCGCTCGCGACGGGCGGGGATGAGATCCGTCATGTCAGCGTCTTCGCGCGCGATGTCCTCCGGCAGCTCCAGATGGACCGCGCCGGGGCGCTCCTCCATGGCCAGCCGAAATGCTTCGCGCGTCAGCGACGGGATCCGGTTGCCGTTGACGATCTGTCGGGCGAACTTGGTCACGGGCCGCATCATGTCGACGATGTCCACGATCTGGAAACGGCCCTGCTTGGATTTCTTGATCGGCTTCTGGCCGGTGATCATCACCATCGGCATGGCGCCGAGCTGCGCGTACGCCGCCGCGGTCATGAAATTGGTGGCGCCGGGGCCGAGCGTGGAGAGGCAGACGCCGGGCCGGCCGGTCAAGCGGCCGTGCGTCGCCGCCATGAAACCGGCCGCCTGCTCGTGCCGGCAGAGCACGTGGCGGATGCGCGAGGTGCGCAGCGATTCGAGGAAATCCAGATTCTCCTCTCCAGGCACGCCGAAGATGTACTCGACGCCTACGTTCTCCAGCGCCGCGACAAACAGGTCGGAGGCTTTCATTTATTTTCCTTTGCGAGTCCTCGCGTGGTGACGCCGCCGTGCGGGACCTCGGTCACGCCGATCTTGACGACAGCCAGCTCGACCGACGGCCCCTCCTGGTCGAAACGCAGCTTGCCGTGCGCCGGAAGCGGGGTAATGGTCACGCGCTTGCCGTCGAGGAACGTGCCGTTCGAGCTGTCCAGATCGCGCACGCACCAGTGGCCGTCCTCGGCCCAGACGATCGAGTGCACCCTGCTGACCCGCTTGTCGGTCAATTGTATATCGCTCCTGATGTCCCGCCCGATCACGAACGGGGCGAAGAAATCTTTCTGCTGCACGGTATCGTCTTTTGCAGTCCAGCTCGCGGCAACGTAGCCGGCGCCGGTCGCATCGTGACGATTCTCCACCCACCTTGCCACGTCGGGCGCCAGCATTCGCTGCCTTTCGGCATTCTGCGCACTGAGATCATGTGAATCGCGAATCCATCCCCGGGTCGTCAGGTTGAACCGCCAGGATACGAGTACGACCAGCGGCAACGCCAGAATGGCCACTAACACGAACGCTCGAACCGTCCACGGGGGCATGCCCAGCGCCGGAAACAAATCGGCCACCCCGACGGCGAGCACCCATACCGCAACCAGATAAGCCGCCAGGGAGCGAATGACCTTGCGGCGGAACAGCTCGTCCAGCAGTTTTTGAGTTCTCGACATGCGAGTCCCGGCAGAGCCCCCCGGAGTATTCTTGTTGTTGGTTCTTCTATGTTATCCCTTCTGCCCCGATCCCGTGCCCCCGGATACGGTCGACACCCGCGAGAATAGCAAACTGCGACGCCCCACCGCCACGCCAGGTCGCTGAATGCGCGCAGCGGAGGGCAGACAAAGCAAACCGGTCAAACCGGAGCTCCAGGCCGCTATCGAACGGCCAGATGCTAGACTAGCGGCCCGATGATTCCCTACCCCGGCTTCGATCCCGTCGCTATCTCGATCGGACCGCTCAAGATCCGCTGGTACGGCCTCATGTACCTGGTCGGATTCCTGATGGTCTGGCTGCTCGCCCTCACGCGCGTCGGCAAACCGCATTCGCCGGTGCGCCGCGAGCAGCTCGACGACATGGTGTTCTACGGCGCGCTCGGCGCGATCCTCGGAGGCCGCCTCGGCTACATCCTGTTCTACGGCATGGAGCAGTTCGTCGACGATCCCTGGAGCATATTCCGCATCTGGGAGGGCGGCATGTCGTTCCACGGTGGCTTGCTCGGCGTGCTCGTGGCGCTGTGGCTGTTCGCACGGCGCATCGGCCGCGGCTTCTTCGAGGTGATGGACTTCGTCGCGCCGTTGATCCCGCCGGGACTGGGCGCCGGGCGGATCGGCAACTTCATCAACGGTGAGCTCTGGGGCAAGCAGACCGACGTGCCCTGGGCTTTCGTCGTCGACGGCGTGGCGCGGCACGCGTCGCAGCTCTACGAGGCTTTCCTCGAAGGGCTGGTGTTGTTCGTCTGCCTGTGGCTCTATTCGACGAAGCCGCGCCCGACCATGGCCGTCTCCGGCCTTTTCGCGCTTCTCTACGGAATATTTCGGTTTGCCGTCGAGTTCGTTCGCGAGCCGGATATACAACTCGGTTATCTCGCATTCGGCTGGGTCACCATGGGGCAGGTGTTGTGCGTGCCTCTGATGCTGGTCGGCATATTCCTGATGATCGCGGCGTATCGCCGCCGCGACGCCGTCGAGGCCGCCTGAACCGATAACGCTGAGATGAAACAGTATCTCGACATGATGCGTCACGTGCGCGCGCACGGCGCATGCAAGGACGATCGCACCGGCACCGGCACGCTGTCGGTGTTCGGCCATCAGATGCGTTTCGAGCTCGGTGCCGGATTCCCGCTCGTAACGACCAAGAAGCTGCATCTGCGCTCGATCATCTACGAGCTGCTCTGGTTTCTGCGCGGCGAGACGAACGTGCGTTGGCTCAACGAGCGCGGCGTCACGATCTGGGACGAGTGGGCGGACGAGGAGGGCGAGCTCGGCCCGGTATACGGCAAGCAGTGGCGATCGTGGCTGCGAGCCGACGGCACGACCGTCGACCAGATCAGCCGCGTCGTCGAGCAGCTTCGCACGGATCCGGATTCGCGGCGCATCATCGTCAGCGCCTGGAATGTCGCCGAGCTGGAGAACATGGCGCTCGCGCCCTGCCACGCGTTCTTCCAGTTTTATGTTGCCGGGCAGCGGCTTTCCTGCCAGGTCTATCAGCGCAGCGCGGATATTTTTCTCGGCGTGCCGTTCAACATCGCCTCCTATGCTTTATTGACGCACATGCTTGCGCAACAGTGTCGGCTGGAGTCCGGCGAGCTGATCTGGACCGGCGGCGATTGCCATCTGTATCTCAATCACCTCGCGCAGGCGGATGAGCAGCTTTCGCGCGAGCCGTTCCCGTTGCCCGAGCTCGAGATCAAACGCAAGCCGGCTTCGATATTCGATTATGCGTTCGAGGACTTCGAGCTGCGCGGTTACCGGTGCCACGCGCCGATCAAGGCGGCTGTCGCGGTGTGATGACATCCATCGTCGTCGCGATGGACGAGAACGGTCTCATCGGCGCGGACAATCGGCTGCCGTGGCATTTACCGGCGGACCTGAAGCATTTCAAGGCGCTCACGATGGGATATCCGATCCTCATGGGCCGCCGCACGCACGAATCCATCGGCCGGCCGTTGCCCGGCCGGCAGAACCTCGTGCTGACGCGCCGGGCCGGTTATCGCGCCGACGGCTGCACGGTCGTCAAAAGCTTGAAACAGGCGTACGAGACCGCGCACGGGCAGGAGCTCATGGTCATCGGTGGCGCGAAAGTGTTCGAAGCGGTCCTGCCCGCGGCGCGAAGAATCTGCCTCACGCGAATTCACCATGCATTCGAGGGCGACACTTTTTTTCCGCCGACGGACTGGGAGGCATGGCGCGAAACCGACCGTGAACATCATGCGGCGGACGGGGCAAACGCCTGGCCGTACAGTTTCGTGTCGCTCGTGCGAGCGGTTCAGGCGCCCTGAGCGAGCTTCCTGTCGATCAGCGCTCCGGCGCGGGCGAAATCGACCTCGTCGATCGACCTTGCGCCGGCGCTCAATTCGCCCACGATCTGCGCCTGGATGCCGCCGCGCCGCTGCGCCTCGCCGTACGGAATTTCCGGGTGAAACATGACCATCGAGTAGCGCGGGATGAACACCCCGGGATGCCTGCGCTCCAGCTCGAAGGCGATCTGTTTCTGCAGCTGAAAACGCGGGTCGCGCACCGCGTCGCGCATTTCCACGTAGTTCTCGAGCGCCATGTCGGCGATGGCCTCGGCGTTCGGCTTGCGCCGGGCCTCGAACTCGCCGAACACCTCGACCCAGTCTTCACCGTATCGGCCCAGCAGCTCGTCGAGGACCGTGCAATCCTCGA
>JBOIDB010000004.1:0-43761 GCA_050740235.1 Gammaproteobacteria bacterium | reverse complement strand
TTTCAACCAAGCGAGTATCGGGGAGCGACTTGAAACGAACCGGTCAATCCGGAGCCCTTGCCCCTTCCCGCAGCCGTTCATGCCGTTCTTCCATCGGCAGCTCGGCCAACTCCGCGGCGCGTTCGTAGAAGCACGGCAATTCATTGCTGCACCGGGCCAGCAGCTCGCGAAAGGCCGGCGCGAAATCGTTATACGTGGCGACCGATACGAGCTTTGCGTTGTTGATGCCGCCGTCGAACCACGGTGCGTAGACATCGAACCCGTCCCAGCTCTGCACCAGCGCCGCATAGTCCTTCTCCATGCGCGCGAGCTCGCGCTCCTTCGCCCGGGCCATCGCCGCAGGCGGCAGGTCCGATGCATAGACCTCCTGCAGGCGTGCCCGCCCCTGCTCGATCAGATTGACGAATTCCGCCTCGCGATCCCGCGCGGCCTCGAATTCCGCCAGCAGCGCATCCCGGTCGGTCACGCCGAGCCAGCGCTGCACGCCGACGTCGCCCACCACGCTGGCGAATGCTTCGCTGAAGGCAGCGTCGCCCTTCACGTACAGGAGTTGATGCGCCAGCTCGTGAAAAATGATCGACGCCACGTAGGCATCGTCCCAGTAGAGCATCGTGTTGAGGACCGGATCGTCGAAATGACCAAGCGTGGAATACGCGGGCACGGAACCGACGTACACGTCGAAGCCGTCTTCCTCGAGCCCGGCGGCATAGGCCTCGGCCTTGCCCTCGTCGAAGTACCCGCGATAAGTCACGCAACCGACGACGAAATAACACCATTGCTTCGCCTCGACGGAGAATTCCGGCGCGGCGAAGACGTTCCAGGCGACGAACGGCCGGCCGAGATCCGCATAGAGGCGATAACTGTCATTGTCCGGCAACGCCAGCTCGCTGCTGGCGAACTCGCGCAAATCGAGTACGGTTTCTAGCCGTGCTCTCAGGTCGTCGGAAGTGGACGGATCGGCGATAACGGCGCGGATCGGTTCGCGGCGCGACATCACGTCGAGCTGGCCGCGAATCGTTTGGACGTAATAGCAACCGCCCAGGGCGCCGAGCGAGAGCGCGGCTACCGCGAATCGAACCAGACACAGCATCCGGGCCACAATAGCATGCGGAAACGGCTTTTCCGCTACCATGCGCGCATGGAAATCTACCTCGTCGGCGGCGCCGTGCGCGATGAGTTGCTGGGCCTGAGCGATGCCGAGCGAGACTGGGTGGTCGTCGGCGCGACGCCGGAGCAGATGATCGCGCAGGACTACCGGCCCGTCGGCAGGGACTTCCCCGTTTTCCTGCATCCGAAGACCGGCGAGGAGCATGCGCTCGCGCGCACGGAGCGCAAGATCGCGCCCGGTTATCGCGGCTTCGCCGTGCAAGCCTCGCCCGATGTCACGCTCGAGGAAGACCTGCGCCGGCGCGATCTGACGATCAACGCGATGGCGCGCGACACAAACGGCCGGCTGATCGATCCCTACGGCGGCCGCCGCGATCTCGAATCGCGGGTGCTGCGCCACGTATCGCCGGCGTTCACGGAAGACCCCGTACGCGTGTTGCGCGTAGCGCGTTTCGCGGCGCGTTTCGCCGGGCTCGGCTTCACGATCGCCGGCGAGACACTCGATCTCATGCGCCGCATGACGGCCGGCGGCGAAATGGACGCGCTGGTCCCGGAGCGCGTCTGGCAGGAAACCCGGCGGGCGCTCGATGCGGCGCAGCCCGACGTCTATTTCGCGACGCTGCGCGAATGCGGCGCGCTGGTGAAAGTTTTCCCGGAGATCGACGCGCTGTTCGGCGTGCCGCAACCGGCGAAGTGGCATCCCGAAATCGATACGGGCGTGCATACGCTGATGGTGCTGCAGCAGGCTGCGCGCCTGTCCGACGACACCGCCGTGCGTTTTGCCGCGCTGACGCACGATCTCGGCAAGGGCGAGACGCCGAAGAGCCGCTGGCCCAGCCATCCGGGACACGAGGCGCGCAGCGTGCGGCTCGTCGATGCGCTCGCCGACCGGCTGCGCGTGCCTAACGAGCTTCGCGAAGTCGCGCTGCGCGTCGCGGAGTACCACGGCCACTGCCACCGCATGGCGGAGCTCAAGCCGTCGACGATGCTGAAGGTGCTCGAAGCGGTCGATGCCTTCCGGCGTCCCCGGCGTCTCGAGCAGTTCCTGCTCGCTTGCGAAGCCGATGCGCGGGGGCGCACCGGGTTGGAAGATTCGCCGTACCCGCAGGCGGACATGCTGCGCCGCGCGCACGCGGCCGCGGCGGAAGTGGATGCGGCCTCGATCGCCCGTGAAACCCCGGACGGCGCCGAAACTGGCCGCCGCCTGCACGAAGCGCGCATCGCCGCCATCCGCAATGCTTAGCAGGCTGTTGAAAAACTCTGTTTTTCGGCAGCCTGCTAAGCGATGCACGGATGCATCGCCATTGCGATCCGAAAATCACACTTTTCGGATCGCAAAGGTGAAAAAGCCATGGATGGCTTTTTCAACATCCTATCAGGAGAGCAGTTCAGCCGTTATCCCAGCGCGCGATCCCGGCGAAATCCGGGCGAAATCCGGCTCAGTTCTTTTCGCTTTTCTCGCTCTTCTCGGGCTGCTTCTCGTCGCTCGTCTCGAGCGCCTCCAGCGCCTTCGCCTTGGCTTCGATGGCGTTCCGCCTCGCGGAGAAATACCGGCCGTTCTGAAGCTGCTCTTCGGCGTTGGTGAGGAGCTGCCGCGCATCGTCGATCGCCTGCGGCGCGAGCCGCTCGGCGCCGGCTTGCTCGGCGGCATTGATAGCCTGGCGCGCGTCGCTCATTTCCTGCACGGGCGCGCTCGCGCAGGCGGCGAGCAGGCTTGCGAGAAACAGCCCGAAACAGGCGGCGACCCATAGCGGCAGTCGATGCGGATTGCGCATGGCTTGCAGAAGCTAACAAGGGCACCCCACCCCGTCAAGCGCGGCCGGAATGAATCCTGGCCCAGCCTGTACAATGCGTGCTGCGCACTCGGAGGCGTCACGTAGTGGATATTCTGGTGCTCTATTACTCGCGATACGGCGCGACCGCTGCGATGGCGCGACAGATCTGCCGCGGTGTCGAGACCGTCGCGGGCGCACAGGCACGCTTGCGCACCGTGCCGCCGGTCCGCCTGGTCTCCGAGACAGCGGCGGATGCCATACCGTCCGATGGACCTCCGTATGCGACGCTCGCGGATCTGCGTGAATGCGCCGCGCTGCTCATGGGCAGCCCGACACGTTTCGGCAACATGGCGGCGCCGCTCAAGGCGTTCCTGGACTCCACGAGCGCATTGTGGCTGCCGGGCGATCTCGCGGGGAAACCGGCTGCCGTTTTCACATCCACCAACACGATGCACGGCGGACAGGAAACGACGCTGTTGTCGATGATGCTGCCGCTGCTACACCACGGCATGCTGATCCTCGGCGTGCCGTACACGGAACCGGCGCTGACGCGTACCCGTTCCGGTGGTACGCCGTACGGTGCGAGCCACGTCGCTTTCGACGAACGCAGTCCGCGCCTCAGCGACGAGGAGGCCGAGCTGTGCCGCGCGCTCGGACGCCGTGTCGCCGGCGTAGCGGCCGGGCTGGCCGGCGGTCGATCGGACATTTGACGGCGCGCACGCTCGCACTGCTCCTCTGCGCGAACACGGTCGCGCTCATGATCGTCGTCGCCTTATGGTGCGCATCCGGGCCCGGACGGTCAGCGCTGACCCTGCTCGCCATCGCGCCGTTGATGTTGCCGCTGCCCGGACTTTGGCGCGGCTCGCGATATACGGCCGCCTGGGCGAGCCTGCTGGTCATTCCGTACATGCTCTTCGGAGTCGTCGAAGTCGTTGCCGACCCGGCCGTGCGCCCCATTGCCGGCGTCGAGCTCGCCGTCAGCTTTCTGCTGTTCGCGGGCCTGCTGGTTCTGGCGCGGGGCGGGCGGCGGCGCTTTCCTTGAGCAAGTCCGCCAGCACGCGTTTTACGAACGGCACTGTCAAAGCGCGCTGGGCCGCCAGGGCTTCGCGATCGAGTGAATCGAGGAGACGGTACAGCGAGCTCATGTCGCGCGGCACGCGCTTCAGCAAATACTTGCCGGTCTCATCGGGCAATGCGAGGCCGCGATGCGCGGCACGCAGTTGGAGTGCCGCCAGGCGTTCTTCATCCGAGAGGTATTCGAGGCCGAAGACGCCACCGGACACCAGCCGCGAGCGGAAGTCCTCGAGCGCGAAACGGAGCGTGGCCGGCGGGCGATCCGCCGTGGAAACGAGGGTACCGCCCGCATCGTGCAGGCGATTGAAAAGACCGAAGAGGCTTTCCTCCCAGGCCGTCTCGCCGGCCACGGCCTGCAGGTCGTCGAGGCACACGACATCGAACGTGTCCCAACCGGCCAGCAGTGCCGCCCGGCCGAGCCGCGCAGCCCGGGTCAGCGGCAGGTAGGCGGCACGCCTGCCGTTCGCGTCGGCCAGAGCGCACAGCGCATAGAGCAAATGAGTCTTGCCCGATGCCGGCGGGCCCCAGATGAAAGCTGCCGGCGCCGTCGTCCGTCCCGCCAGCGCTCGCAGATGCGCGACGCATGCGGCGTTCGGCCCGGCGTAGAAGCTGGCGAATACTGCATGATCCGGCAGGTACACGCCGAGCGGGAGCTGGCGCATGGTCAGGCTGTGCTGCCGCGCAACGTGCGCCGCGCGCGCAAGCCCCAGGTCCACACGTAATCGATACCGCTGACCACGGTGGTGACGAACACGCCGGCGCCCAGCACGGTGACGAGACTGTCGGCCGGCCAGGCATAGGCGGCGTGGGCAACGGTCACGAGGATGAACAGAAGCTGCAGGATGGTATTCAGCTTGCTCACCGCGGTCGGTCGGCCGTGCACCGGGCCGACGAAATACTGATAGGCGATCGCGCCGAAAACAATAAGCACATCCCGGCCGATCACGAAGCTCGTGAGCCACGCGGGCACGAGACCGAGGAGCGTCACTGCCAGGAACACGCTGACGAGCAGCAGCTTGTCGGCGAGCGGATCGAGCAGCCCGCCGAGCTCCGATCGCCAGCCGAAGCGCTTGGCCAGGAAGCCGTCGAGACCGTCGGAAAAGCCGGCAATCGCGAAGAGCGCCAGCGCCAGCTCGTACGCGCCCGCCTCCAGCGTCCAGAGAATCGGCACGATGAGCAACATGCGCATCACGCAGATCGCATTCGGCAGGACGGAAAGGTTCACGGGCGGAAGCGATAGTTCAGATCGGCGCCGGCTCTTGTCTGCTGGTCCGGATTGTCGGCGCCGACGGGTTCGAGGATATGACCGAGGCTGATCGCCCGGTCGAGCGTCTCGGCTTCGCCGCGCAGGGCGACGCGGAATACGACGCGGTCATCGGCAACCTCTTCGACACCGACCGACTGCACGAGCGTCAGGCTTTCGAGAAACTGCGACACGGCGCCATAGGCGCGCAGACCGTCGATACCGGAGACGTCGATGCGCACGGCGCGGAGCAGCCGGTCGCCGGCCGGGGCGAAAACGCGGGCGAATCGGTCGGCCGCGTGCTGGATGCCGTCGTCGAGCGTGCTGCGCCATTCTTCCCGTTGATCGCGGAAGTGCAGGATCCAGCGCACCAGCAGGCGCCCGTCCACGCTGCGTCCGGCCCGCCCGACGAGCACCGCATCGGCGCCGTAGCGCTCGGAGGCGGCGAGGATGGCCTCGTCGAATCCGCCCCAGACGTCGGAGAACGAGACGCGCGCGAGGTCCTCGCTGTCGAGCAGCGGCAGCACCAGCGGAATGCCCCGCTGCGTGGCCACGGACTCGAGCAGCTCGGTCACGTCGCTTGCGCTGTCCGCGCCGATCAGCGTGCGCTGGCCGCTGCCGCTGTCGATCGCGAGCCACAGCAGCGTCGCGGGCCGCTCGCTGCCCCACACGGGCTGACCGGCATCCAGCAGCGCGTCGCGCAGTGCCGTGCCGTCGAACACCACGCGCAGCGTGTCGTCGACCGTATATCCGAACTGCTGGACGAATTGTTCCGTCGTGTCGAGCAGGCTCGCGACTGCCGGATCGGCGGCTACCTCGCGCCGGCCGGTGACGCGCACCAGCACCGTTACCAGCGCGCGCTGAAGGGCTTCGGGCCGCAGCTCGGCGGCCTGGCTTTCGACGGGCACTTCGGCTTCGTAAAGGCCTTCGAAGGTCACGGCAACCGCGCTCGGCGCGAACAGCCAGGCGCCGCAAAGCAGCGCGCAGAATCGTGCGGCAATGATCGGGATAAGCTTCACCGCGTGTAAAATAGCACACCGCCACGACGGGGCCGAATCATCCGCATGAGCCACCATGAATGAGAAAGAGCGTGCCCTGACGTATCGGGATGCCGGCGTCGACATCGATGCCGGCAACGCGCTCGTCAGGCGGATCGGGCCCGCGGCCGAGCGCACGCGGCGCCCCGGCGTGCTGAGCGGCATCGGCGGCTTCGGCGGGTTGTTCGAGCTGTCCGCGCGATACCACGAGCCCGTCCTCGTCGCCGGCACGGATGGCGTGGGCACCAAGCTCAAGCTGGCCATCGAGCTCGGTCGTCACGCCACCGTCGGCATAGACCTCGTCGCCATGTGCGTGAACGACGTGATCGTGCAGGGCGCGGAGCCATTGTTCTTTCTCGACTATTACGCAACGGGACATCTCGACGTCGATGTCGCCGAGTCGGTCATCGTCGGCATCGCGCACGGTTGCGAGATGGCAGGGGCCGCATTGCTCGGCGGCGAGACCGCGGAAATGCCCGGCATGTACGGCGCCGGCGATTACGATCTCGCCGGTTTCTGCGTCGGCGTCGTGGAGAAACAGAAACTCATCGACGGGTCGCGCGTCCGTGCAGGCGACGCGATCATCGGCCTCGAATCTTCCGGGCCGCACTCGAATGGCTATTCGCTCGTTCGCAAGGTGCTGGAAGCCTCGTCCGCCGGCCTCGACACGCGGCTCGGCGACAGCTCCCTGGCCGACCTGCTCATGCAGCCGACGCGCATTTACGTCAAGCCTCTGCTCGCGCTCATCGAGGCAGTCGAAGTTCGCGCGCTGGCGCATATCACCGGCGGCGGAATCGTCGAGAACCTGCCGCGTGTGCTTCCCGAAGGCTTGGAAGCGCAAATCGACCTCTCCAGCTGGACGCGTCCCGCCGTCTTCGACTGGCTGCAGGAGGCGGGCAACATCGCCGAGGACGAGATGCGCAGAACGTTCAACTGCGGCATCGGCATGGCCGTCTGCGTGAGCTCCGGCGACGCCGAACGGGCGCTTCGCGATCTCGCCGAAGCTGGCGAAGCACCGCGGGTCATCGGCAGCGTCGCGAGCGGCAGCCGCGGTGTCGTGATGCGCGCATGACGGACCGCCTGCGCGTGGTCGTGCTCGCCTCCGGCCGCGGCAGCAATCTCCAGGCGATCATCGATGCCGCGGCCGGGAACCGGATTCCCGCGACCGTCGAGGCGGTCATCAGCGATCGGGCCGATGCCTACGCGCTCGAGCGGGCGCGCCGCCCCTCGATCGTCACGCACACACTGAGCCCGTGCGGTTTCCAGGACCGTCAGGCCTACGACGCTGCCCTTGCGGACCTGATCGATTCGCACGCGCCGGGCCTCGTCGCACTGGCCGGCTTCATGCGCATCCTCGGTCCCGCATTCGTCGAGCGCTACGCCGGCCGAATGCTCAACATCCATCCCTCACTGTTGCCGGCATACACCGGCCTCGATACCCATCGCCGGGTGATCGACGCCGGCGAAGCCGAGACCGGCGCGAGCGTGCATTTTGTCACGGACGCACTCGACGCCGGCCCGGTCATCGTTCAATCCAGGGTAGAAGTGCGGCCGGGAGACGACGCGCACACACTGGCCGCGCGCGTGCTGGAACGAGAGCACGAAATCTATCCGCTTGCGATCGGCTGGTTCGCCGAGGGCCGGCTGGGGATGCGCGATGGACGCGTCTGGCTGGACGGCAAGCCGCTGGAGAAGCCGGTGACGGTGAACGGCACAACGTAGGCCGGCGTAACGCCGCATTCGATGCGGCGGTTGACAGCGTTTGCCGGAAACGCCCCGTGCGCCCGGATCGCGGTCCGGGGCAGGTTTATTCCGGCCTTACGGCGCAACGACGGCAAATCATGTCTTCGGTAGCGTCACTCCGGTCTGACCCTGATACTTGCCGCCGCGATCCTTGTACGAGGTCTCGCAGACCTCGTCGGACTCGAAGAACACCATCTGCGCGATACCCTCGTTCGCATAGATCTTCGCCGGCAACGGGGTGGTGTTCGAAAACTCGAGCGTCACGTGACCTTCCCATTCCGGCTCGAGCGGCGTTACATTCACAATTACACCGCAACGTGCATATGTCGATTTTCCGAGACAGATCGTCAGCACGTTGCGCGGGATGCGGAAATATTCGACCGTGCGCGCGAGCGCGAACGAATTCGGCGGGATGATGCACACGTCCGTCGTGATATCGACGAAGCTCGACTCGTCGAAGCGCTTCGGGTCGACGATCGCCGAGTTGATGTTGGTGAACACCTTGAAGTCGGCGGCGCATCGGACATCGTAGCCGTAGCTCGAGGTTCCGAAAGAAACGATGCGGTCGCCGCCGTTGGCGCGCACCTGGTTCGGCTCGAACGGTTCGATCATGCCGTGCTCTAGCGCCATCCGCCGTATCCAGCGGTCGGATTTGATGGCCATGCGAAACCTTTCCTAAGTGTTCTCGACGCTGATCTTCGGAAACAGGCGGCTGTAGTCGCGCCCCGACAGGGACAGGCGCGCGGCCGCGCGCCGCGCTATCTCGCGATAGGCGAGCGCGGCGGCGCCTTCGGGATGCGCCACGACGCTGGGCCGGCCGCCGTCGGCCTGCTCGCGAATGGCCATTTCCAGCGGCAACGCGCCGAGCAGCGGCACGCGGTATTGCTCGGACATACGCTGGCCGCCGCCCGTGCCGAAGATGGGCTCCTCGTGGCCGCAGTTCGAGCAGACGTGCGTGCTCATGTTCTCGACGATACCGAGCACCTGCACGCCGACCTTCTCGAACATCTTGAGTCCCTTGCGCGCGTCGAGCAGCGCGATGTCCTGCGGCGTCGTCACGATAATGGCGCCGCTGACCGGCACTTTCTGCGCGAGCGTGAGCTGCGTGTCGCCGGTGCCGGGCGGCATGTCGACGATCAGGTAGTCGAGCTCTCCCCAGTGGGTCTCGCTGACGAGCTGGTTCAGCGCCTGCGTGACCATCGGCCCGCGCCAGATCATCGGCTGCTCCTCGTCGATCAGGAAGCCGATCGACATGCACTCGATGCCGTGCGCGACCAGCGGCTCGAGCTGCTTGCCGTCCACGCTGACGGGGCGCTCGCCGGAGATGCCCAGCATTCGCGGCTGGCTGGGGCCATAGATGTCCGCATCCAGGATGCCCGCGCGCGCGCCTTCGGCGGCCAGCGCCAGGGCCAGGTTGACGGCGGTCGTCGACTTGCCGACGCCGCCCTTGCCGGAAGCCACGGCGATGATGTTGCGTATGTTGCCGATGGGCTTCAGATTGCGTTGCACGGCGTGCGAGACGATCCGCCAGCCGATGTCGATCTCGACGTCGTCGGCGACGCCGGCCAGTCGGTCGCGGATCGCGCTCTCGAGCGCTGCGCGATAACCGGCCGCCGGAAAGCCGAGCCGGACCTCGATGCGCACGCGATCGCCAGCGACCTGCACGGATTCGAGCGCGCCCGCCTCCGCCAGGCTGCTGCCCAGGTAGGGATCGACGTACGTGTCGAGCGCGTGCCGGATTTCAGTCTCGCTGGCTGCGGTCATCGGGGATTTTTCACGGGATGGTGCGGCAAGATGCCGAATTGCGCATTGTATCGCATGAGCACTGGCCGTCGCAGCGTTCGACCGGCACGGGATTTCGGGCAGCTGTGGCATAATCCCGGGCGTCGGGCCGCCTCCAAGCGAGCGGCTGGCCGTACAGGGTCGAGCAGGGGGATGCGCGCGTGCAATTCCCATGCGAAAACCCCTTTCGTCGTCTACCCCAGTCAGGGTCACGAATGAGTTTTCTGAGCGGGCTGAAAGCAGAGCGTCTGATCGAGCGCATCAGGACGAACCGCAATCCGACGGCACCGGACACGATCAAGGCAGTCGCCAAGCTGAAGCAGGCCGGAGCCGGCGCCGTGCCGCGTATCATCGACGCGCTGGACGCGGCAGATAAGAAAGAGACGCTGCTGTTCGTCGAGGTGCTGTCCGAGCTGCTCGACGACCGGAGCTTTCCGCAGTTCGCGCGCGGCCTGGAGAACGCCAGCCCGCGGACCGTCGCCGGCGTTGCCTGGGCGATGAGCAGCAGTCAGGGCTACAACCCGAATGCGCTCCTCGAGCTGCTCGGCACGCCGGACGTATCGCGGCCAGCGGTCATCGAGATCCTCAACGCGCACAAGCGCAAGCTCAATGTCCAGGAGCTGCTGCGCCAGGCGTATGCGCTCGAGCCCGCGGACAAAGCGGCCGTGTTCAGGATCATCGGCGAG
The DNA here is from genome assembly GCA_050740235.1 of Gammaproteobacteria bacterium. Lineage (GTDB taxonomy): Bacteria > Pseudomonadota > Gammaproteobacteria > Steroidobacterales > JACDCP01 > JACDCP01. The sequence goes on along the minus strand of JBOIDB010000004.1, from coordinate 33,314 downwards.
CTGACCGACGAAAAGCTGGTGCCGGATCTCATCAGCCGCATGAGCGGCAAGGACACGCTCGCCCGCGTGCATATCATCAACATCCTGTCCCGCTTCAGGAGCAAGGACGTGCAGCGGGCGCTCGAAGGCCAGCTCAAGGACAACAACAAGATGATCCGGCAGGCGGCGCTGAACGCGCTGTCGCAAACCGGCGCCGATACCGACATCGCGTTGCTCTGCTCGCTGCTCAAGGATCCCGACCTGGACGTGCAGAACAAGGCCATCGACGTCGTCGTGGCGGCGAACCGCCCGGACACGGCGCGGCATCTGATCGACGTGCTCAAGGACGAGTCCGAGTACACGCGCCGCGCGGCCGTCGAGGTCCTCAATGAAATCGGCACTTCCGCATCCATCAAGGATCTGCTGAGTGCCCTCGAGGATCAGGACTGGTGGGTGCGCACGCGCGCCGGCGATGCGCTGGCCAAGATAGGCGGCACGCGCGTCGTCGATGCCGTGCTCGAGCTGATCCGGGACGAGGACGAAGGCATCCGCCGCTCGGCCATCGAGATCCTGAACGCCACGCAGGACGAGCGGGCCGTCGATCATCTGATCGAGGCGACTCGGGATCCGGACTGGTGGGTGCGCGAGCGCGCCGCGGACGCCCTCGCCGCGATCGGCAACAAGCGGGCCGTGCCGGCGCTGACGGACATGCTCGGCGGCCCTGCGAAATCCATTCCGGTGGTGATTCGCGCGTTGACGAAGCTGGGCGATCACAAGTCCGTGGCGGCGCTGCTGCCGCTGCTGGATCGCCCGGAAAAGGACATACGTATCGAAGCCATGCACGCGCTGGCCAAGCTGACCGACGAGCGGCGCGCCGATACGATCCGCAAGCACATCGGCAGTCAGGCCGCGGCGAACGATCAAACCATACAGCGTGCCGCTGCCAAGGCGCTGAGGGCGCTCGAAGATCGCTTCTCGCCGACCGCGATCGAGGCCGAAGAGAAAGCCGCGCAGCTCGCCCATTCGACGCGCACGCTGCTTGCGATCGACAGCCCGGTCGAGGAGATCGTGCACCAGCCGGCACCGCAGAAATCGCTCGACATCTCCACGCTCACTGCGGGCGACGTCATCGAGGGGCGTTACAAGTACATCCAGCGCATCGGCAAGGGCGCGTTCGGCACCGTGTTGCTCATGGAGGATTCCGTCGTCGAGGAACGCCTCATTCTCAAGTTCCTCAATCCGAACGTCGCCTCCGACGAGGAGATGATGAAGCGCTTCGTGCACGAGCTGCGCTATTCGCGCAAGATCACGCACAAGAACGTCATCCGCATCTACGACTTCCTGTACATGGGCGGGCTGTACGCCATCTCGATGGAATACTTCCCCTCGCACACGCTCGGCAACGAGATCGTCGACGAGAAACCGCTCGCCTTCGACCGCGCGCTGGGTTTCGCCAGCGATATCGCGACGGGCATGATGGTCGCCCATCAGGTCGGCATCGTGCACAGGGACCTGAAGCCCGCCAATATCCTCATCAACGAGGAAGGCCTGCTCAAGATCGTCGACTTCGGCGTCGCCGCGGCGCATTCGAGCGGCGACACGCAGCTCACCAAGACCGGATACGTCATCGGCTCGCCGAAATACATGGCGCCGGAGCAGATCCTCGGCAAGAAGGTCGACGAGCGGGCCGACGTCTACAGCCTCGGGGTCATTCTTTACGAGATGCTGACTGGCGTGCCGCCTTACAGCCGCGGCGATCATATGTCGGTCATGTATCAGCACGTGCAGGGCAAGGCCCAGGCGGCGCACGAGCTGAACAAGGCGATTCCCAAGGAGTTGAGCGCGATCGTCAGCCGCGCCATGGATGTGGACAAGGCGCAGCGCTTCCAGTCCATGGAGGCATTCAAGGAAGCCATCGAAGAGTTCGCGCGGTAGGCCGCCCATGGCGCGAATCGATTCGTTCCTGAAGCTGGGTCTGCAGCAGGGCTGCTCCGACGTGCATCTGGCGGTCGGCGTGCCGCCGATGCTGCGCATGCACGGCGACCTCATGCCGATCAAGTTCCGCGATCTCGCCGACACCGAGCTCGAAGGCTACATCGACGAGATTCTCACGGAGTCGCAGCGCGAGGTCTTCGGGCGCGGCAACGATCTCGACTTCTCGTACGTGAGCGGCGAAGGCGGCCGCTTCCGCGTGAACCTGTTCCGCAAGGACACCGGCGTCGGCGCGACGTTCCGCTACATCCCGCCGGACATCCCGACGCTCGGCAGCCTCGGGCTGCCGCCCATCGTCGAGAAGCTCTGCGATCATCACCAGGGCATGGTGCTCGTCACCGGTTCCACCGGCACGGGCAAGTCGACCACCCTCGCCTCCATGATCGACCACCTGAACAAGACGCGGCACCTCAATATCATCAGCCTGGAGGACCCGATCGAATTCGTGCACCCCAGCAAGAACTCGCAGGTCATCCAGCGCGAGCTCGGCACGCACCTGCCGAGCTTCGCGGCCGGCGTCCGGGCGGCCATGCGCGAGGACCCCGACGTGATTCTGGTAGGCGAGCTGCGGGATGCCGAGACCATCTCCATGGCGATGACCGCCGCGGAAACCGGCCACCTGGTGCTCGGCACGCTGCACACGACCGGCGCGGTCAAGACCATCGACCGCATCGTCGATGCCTTGCCGGCCGAGCAGCGCGAGCAGTCCAAGAGCTTCCTCGCGCAGAGCCTGAACGCGGTGATCACACAGGTGCTGGTGAAAACGCCGGACAGCCGCGGCCGCAAGGCAGTGCTCGAGATCATGGTCATGACGCGCGCCATCGCCAAGCTCATCATGACCGACCAGACGCACCAGATTCCGGCCCAGCTCCAGACGGGACGCGACCGCGGCATGCAGCTCATGGACCAGGCGCTGCTCGAAGCCATCGAGCAGAAGGCGGTCGATCCCGACGACGCTTACGTGTACGCGAGCGACAAGCGCCAGTTCCAGCGCTACGTGACCGACACGGGCATTCTGCCGAAGATGAACGTCGCCGAAGGGTCATCGTGATGTCCGCCGCCACGGACATCGACAGCCTGCTCAAGGGCGTCATCTCGCAGCACGGCTCCGACCTGCACTTCATCGCCGGCGACCCGCCGCGCGTGCGCCAGTACGGCAGGCTCGCGCCGCTCCAGGAGGAACGCCTCGCCGCCGACTTCGTGCAGACGCAACTCTACGGCATCATGTCGCGCTCCGCGCAGCAGTATTTCGAGCGGCACGACGCAACGGATTTCGCCTATTCGATCCCAGAGGTGGCGCGCTTCCGCGTCAACGTGTTCCGGCACCTGAACGGCATGGGCGCGGTCTTCCGCGCCATTCCCTCGCGCGCTCTGTCGCTCGAGGAGCTCGGCATGCCGCAGGCGATCGCAAGGCTGTGCAAGCAGAAACAAGGCCTCATCCTCGTCACCGGAAAAACCGGCTCCGGCAAGTCGACGACGCTGGCCGCGATGATCGACAACATCAATGAGCGTATCAAGGGCCATATCCTGACCATCGAGGACCCGATCGAATTCGTGCACCGGCGCAAGGGCTGTCTCATCAGCCAGCGTGAAGTCGGCGTGCACAGCCCGAGCTTCGCCGACGCGCTGCATTCGGCGTTGCGCGAGGATCCGGACGTCGTGCTGGTCGGTGAGCTGCGCGATCTCGAGACCATGAGTATCGCCGTGACTGCCGCCGAGATGGGCATCCTGGTCATGGGCACGCTGCACACCAACGGCGCCGCCGCGACCGTCGACCGCATGGTCAATACGTTTCCGTCGGACAAGCAGCCGCACATCCGCACCATGCTGTCGACATCGCTGCGCGGCGTTATCTCGCAGCAGCTCGTGCCGAAGAAAGGCGAGCCCGGCCGCGTCGCCGCGCTCGAGATCCTGCTGAACACGCCGGCGGTCGCAAACCTGATCCGCCAGGGCAAGCTCGATCAGCTCGAGAACACCATGCAGAGCGGCGGCAAGACGGGCATGAAGACCATGGACAGCGCGCTGATGGAGCTGCTGGATTCGGGCCTCATTTCGGGGGAGGATGCCTACCAGAAGGCGATGAACAAGCCCGCGTTCGAGCAATACCGGCGGCTGCCCTGAGGAAAGCCCGGTATCTACGAGCCACGGCACGACAGGCCCGGCTGACCGACTACGGCCGGCCGCCGCAGACCATGTGGCATACTTATCGCCTTTGCGAAAGTCCAGCCCGCTCCTCCAATGCACAGTCGATCACGCACGATGCTCGTCACGAGCGCGCTGCCCTACGCGAACGGCCCGATCCATCTCGGCCACGTGCTCGAATACGTGCAGGCGGACATTTGGGTGCGATTCCAGAAGCTGCTGGGCAATCGCTGCATATTCGTCTGCGCGGACGACACGCACGGCACGCCGGTCATGCTGCGAGCGCGGCAGGAAGGCATTGAACCTGAAGTCCTGATCGAGCGTGTGGCCGGGGAACACCGGCGCGATCTCGCCGAATTCCGCATCGGCTTCGATAACTTCTATACCACCCACTCGGCCGAGAACCGGGAGCTGGTGGAAACCATTTTCAAGCGACTCGATGCGGGCGGGCACATCGTCAGGCGAAACGTCCGGCAAGCTTATGACGAACGCGAGCAGATGTTTCTTCCGGACCGCTTCGTGCGCGGCACCTGCCCGGTCTGCGGCACACCAGGGCAGTACGGCGACAGTTGCGAGAACTGCGGCGCGACCTACTCGCCGGGCGATCTGATCGATCCCGTGTCCGTCCTGTCCGACACGCCGCCGGTGCAGCGTGAGTCGGAGCATCTTTTCTTCAAGCTCGGCGACTTCAGGGAGATGCTGGATGATTGGGTGCACGGCAGCCGGCTGCACCAGAGCGTGACGCGCAAGCTCGAGGAATGGTTCAGGGAAGGCTTGCGTGACTGGGACATCTCCCGCGACGCGCCCTACTTCGGCTTCGAGATTCCCGGCGCGCCCGGTAAGTACTTCTACGTCTGGCTCGATGCGCCGGTCGGCTACATGGCCTCCTTCATGGACCTCTGCAAGCGCAGCACGGATCTGGAATTCGACGCTTTCTGGGGGCGGGACAGCAAAGCCGAGCTGTATCATTTCATCGGCAAGGACATCATTTATTTCCACGCGCTGTTCTGGCCGGCGGTGCTGACGGCCGCGGGGTTCCGCACGCCCACGGCCGTTTACGCGCACGGCTTCCTGACGGTCGACAGCCAGAAGATGTCGAAATCGCGCGGCACGTTCATCACCGCGCGCGCGTATCTCGATCACCTGCAGCCGGATTACCTGCGCTACTACTTTGCCGCCAAGCTCGGCCCGGGCATCGACGATATCGACCTGCGTCTGGAGGACTTCGTCCTGCGCGTCAACGCGGACCTGGTCGGCAAGCTCGTCAACATCGCCAGCCGCTGCGCCGGCCTGCTCGGCAAGCGATTCGACGGCCGCCTGGCCGCCGCACTGGACGCTCCGGAGCTGCATTCGGAGTTCGTGGAAGCCGGGCAATCGATTGCGCAGCGCTACGACGAGCGCGAATATGGGCGAGCGATCCGTGAGATCATGGCCCTGGCCGACCGCGCCAACCAGTACATCGACGAGAGGAAGCCGTGGGTGCTCGCGCGCGACCCGGCCGAGTCCGGCGCCGTGCACGAGGTCTGCACGACCGGTATCAACCTGTTCCGCGTGCTGCTCATTTACCTGAAACCCGTCGTGCCCGATCTGGCCGAACGCGCCGAAACGTTCCTCAACAACGAAGTCGTGCATTGGGATGATAGCCGCCAGCCGCTTCTCCATCATCAGTTGAAGGAGTTCCGGCCGCTGCTCATGCGTGTCGACGACGAAGCGGTGGCAGCGGTGCTCGCGGCGGCGCGCGAAGAGGTGGCCGGACAGCCGGTGAGTTAGCATATGGCCGAGCTCGGGGTCATCATTCTCGGCACCGTGCTGGTGAACAACTTCGTGCTCGTGAAGTTTCTCGGCCTGTGCCCGTTCATGGGCGTGTCGCGGCAGATCGAGAGCGCGATCGGCATGTCGCTCGCCACCACGTTCGTGCTCACGCTCGCGTCCACGTTGAGCTACCTGATACACGCCTGGCTGCTCGAGCCGCTGGGGCTCGGGTGGCTGCGCACCATCGCGTTCATCCTCGTCATCGCCGCTCTCGTGCAGTTCACCGAAATGTTCGTGCGCAAGACGAGCCCGTTGCTGCACCAGGTGCTCGGCATCTATCTGCCGCTGATCACCACGAACTGTGCCGTGCTCGGCGTGGCGCTGCTCAACGTGCAGGTCGCCGAGAATTTTCTCCAGGCGGTGTTCTACGGCTTCGGCGCAGCCGCCGGGTTTGCGCTCGTGCTCGTGCTGTTCGCCGCATTGCGCGAGCGCATCGCGGCATCCGACGTGCCGGAGCCGTTTCAGGGTCCTGCCATCGCGATCATCACCGCGGGCATGATGGCGCTCGCCTTCATGGGCTTTGCCGGCCTGGTGCGCAGCGTATGACGTCGATCGTGCTTGCGATGATTCTGCTCGGCGCGATCGCAGCGATAGCGGGGCTCGCGCTCGGCTTCGCCGCTGTGCGCTGGAAAGTGGACGGCAATCCGGTCGCGGATCGGGTCGATGCCTTGCTGCCGCAGACGCAGTGCGGGCAGTGTGGTTACCCGGGCTGCCGGCCGTACGCCGAGGCGGTCGCTGAAGGCCGCGCCGACATCAACCTCTGCCCGCCGGGCGGCGAGGCGACCGTGCGGGCCATCGCGCGCCTGTTGGATCGCGACGAGAAACCGCTTGCCGCGCCCGCTGATGCATCGCATCTTCGCGCCGTGATCGACGAAAACGCCTGCGTCGGCTGCGCAATGTGCCTGCAGGCCTGCCCGGTGGACGCGATCCTCGGCGCGCCGCGGCGCATGCATACGGTCATCGCCGACGAGTGCACCGGCTGCGGCCTGTGCGTGTCGCCCTGCCCCGTCGACTGCATCGAGATGGTCGCGGTGGAAAATGGGGACATTCCTGATTTCCGTGCTCACCGCCTGCGTGCGTGTTCATCATGAATACGGAAATCAGGAATGTCCCCATTTTCCGCCAGCGTCGGCCTTGGCCAACGGGTGTCGTCCGTGGCATCTGAGCGCGTATCGCAGGTCTGGAAATTTCCCGGCGGCTTGAGGCTGCCCCCGCACAAGTCGGCTTCCACGACCCAGCCGATCGCCATAGCCCCGGCACCTGCGATTGCCGTGCTGCCGCTGCTGCAGCACACCGGAGCGCCGGCAACGCCGGTGGTCAAGCCCGGCGCGCAGGTCCTGACCGGCGAGCCGATCGCAAGTGCCGAGGACCACATCGGTGCGCCGCTGCACGCGTCCGTGTCGGGGAAAGTCATTGCCATCGAGAATCGGCCGGTGCCGCATCCCGGCGGCCTTTCGGCGCCGTGCATCGTCATCGAGGCCGACGGCCGGGACCAGCATTACGAAGGCTATGCACCGGTCGCTGATCACCTGGCCCTGGAACCTTCGGAAATCGGTCGACTGGTGGGCGAAGCGGGCATCGTCGGCCTGGGCGGCGCGGTCTTCCCGACCTCGGTAAAGCTGCGCACAGCCGGCGGGGCGCCGCTCGAGGCCCTGATCCTCAACGGCGCCGAATGCGAGCCCTGGATCAGTTGCGACGACATGCTCATGCGGGAGCGTGCGGACTCGGTCGTGCTGGGCGCGCAGATCATGTTGCATGCTTTACAGGCCGGGCGTTGCGTGATCGCCATCGAGCACGACAAGCCGGAAGCGATCGCGGCGCTCGAGGCCGCGTCCGCCGGCGACAAGCGCTTCGAAGTCATCGCGGTGACGACGGCCTACCCGGCCGGCGGCGAGCGTCAGCTGATCCAGGTGTTGACGCACCGCGAGGTGCCGACCGGCCGACTGCCACCCGACATCGGTTACCTGATGCAGAACGTCGCGACGGCGGCGGCCGTGGCCCAGCGTTTCCGCGACGGCCGGCCGTTGATCTCGCGAATCGTCACGGTCGCCGGTGACGGCATCGCGTCACCGCGCAATTTCGAGGCCCGGCTCGGCACGCCGTTCAGCGCGCTGGCGGCCGAGGCCGGCGGTTATTCGGGCGAGGTGGCCCGGGTCGTCATGGGTGGACCGATGATGGGCTTCGCCGTGCCGACCGACGAGGTGCCGGTCGTCAAGGCGACGAACTGCATCTGGGCGGCGACTGCGCGCGACGTGCGCGCGACCGACGACGAAATGCCGTGCATCCGCTGCGGCGAATGCGCCCGCGTCTGCCCAGCCGTGCTGCTGCCGCAGCAGCTTTACTGGTACACGCGCGCGGGCGATTTCGACAAGGTGCTCGACTATGCGCTGTTCGACTGCATCGAGTGCGGCTGCTGCGATTTCGTCTGCCCGAGTCATATCCCGCTGACCGGGTACTTCCGGTTCGCAAAAAGCGAGATCACTGCGCGCGAGGCGGATCGTGCGCGAGCAGCTCGCGCAAAATGGCGACACGAGATTCACACGGAACGCATCGCCAGACGCGAATCCGAACGGGTCGTCGCGCTCGAGGCGCGCCGGCCGGAGCTGCAGGCCGCCCCGCACGGCCGGGCGGATCAGTCGGATCCGATTCGCGAGATCATGCGCCGAGTGGAGAAGAAAGAATCGGCGAGCGACGACCCCTCCTCTGACCGCGGTGGCGATTGATGCGCTTTGCCACGGGCGGCGCACCGCACTACCCGCCGCGCACGAGCATCGCCGTCACGATGCGCCAGGTGCTCTTCGCGCTCGTGCCAGCGGCGCTCGCGTACGTCTGGTTTTTCGGCTTTGGCTTCGTCGTCAACGTGTTGGTCGCGAGCGCGGTCGCGATCGGCGCGGAAGCGGCGGTCCTGCGGCTTCGCCGCCGGCCGATACTGCCGTTCATCACCGACTGGAGCGCGCTGTTGACGGCCGTGCTGCTCGCCTTCGCGCTGCCGCCGTTGACGCCGTGGTGGGTCACGGCGATCGGCGCTGCGTTCGCGATCGTGTTCGCGAAGCACCTTTTCGGCGGCATCGGCTTCAATCCTTTCAATCCGGCCATGGCCGGCTACGTGCTGTTGCTGATCGCATTTCCTGCCGAGCTCAACCACTGGCTGCCGCCGCGCACGATCGACATCGAGCTGGCGCGAGTCGGCTTCGGCGATACCCTCTGGTATGCTCTGACCGGCCATCTGCCGGGTGCGTTAACGATCGATGCCGTCACTATGGCCACGCCGCTCGATGCGGTGAAGACCGGCTTGAGCCAGGCGCGGACGCTGGCCGAGATACGCACGAGCCCGGTGTTCGGCGATTTCGGCGGCCGCGGCTGGGAGTGGATCGCCAACTTCTTCGCGCTCGGCGGCCTCTGGCTGCTGTTCAGAGGGGTCATCCGCTGGCACATCCCGGTCAGCATGCTGGGGGGCCTGATCGCCATGGCCGCGTTCGCCAACCTCATCGACCCGGACATGCATCCATCGCCGGGCTTTCACGTCTTCGGCGGCGCGACGATGATCGGCGCGTTCTTCATCGCCACCGATCCGGTGACCGCGGCGACGACCGTGCGCGGCCGGCTCATCTACGGTGCTTTGATCGGCGTGCTGACCTACGTCATCCGAACCTGGGGCGGCTATCCGGACGGTGTTGCCTTTGCCGTGCTCATCATGAATCTGTGCGTGCCGGTCATCGATCATTTCACCCGGCCGCGCGTGTACGGGCATGAACGACGATAGCCGCGTAGCGTGGCGGCGCGGGCTCGCCGGCGCGGCGCTGCTCGGCCTGTTCGCGGTGATCGGCGCCGGGACGCTGGCGATCACCGAACGGCTGACGCGCGAGCGCATCGCGGAACGGGAACAGGCGCACGCGCTCGATACGCTGAACGAGGTCGTCGCGCCCGAACGCTACGACAACGATCTGCTCGATGACGCGATCACCGTGCTCGGCCCGGAGTTGCTCGGCACCACCGCCCCGGTCACGGTGTATCGGGCGTGGCGCGCGGGGCAACCGGTCGCGGCGATCCTGATGCCGGTGGCTCCCGACGGATACTCGGGACCGATCCGTCTCATGGTCGGCATCAACGTCGACGGCAGCATCTCCGGCGTGCGTGTCGTCGCGCATCGCGAAACGCCGGGACTCGGCGACGGCATCGAGATCGGGAAGAGCGACTGGATCCTCCAGTTCGCCGGCCGATCGATCGACAATCCCGAAGCATGGCAGGTATCGGGCGGCGGCGCCGCGTTCGATTCGCTCAGCGGCGCGACCGTGACCTCGCGCGCGGTCGTCGAGGCGGTGCGCGACGCCTTGCTATACTTCGAGGCACATCGAGACGAGATTTTCAACGTGCCGGCCGATAGCACCGCCCGATGAACGACAGTCACGCCGACATCATTCGCGACGGCCTGTGGCGGCGCAACGTCGGGCTCGTGCAATTGCTCGGCCTGTGCCCCCTGCTCGCAGTCAGCACGAGCTTCATCTACGGGCTCGGCCTGGGGCTTGCGACGACTGCCGTGCTGCTCGGCTCGAACACGGCCGTCTCGTCGATCCGGCGCATGGTGCCGCGCGAAATTCGCATCCCCGCGTTCGTCCTGATCATCGCCTCGCTGGTGACGGCCATCGAGCTGGTCACCAACGCGTACTTTCACGAGCTGTACGTCATTCTGGGCATCTTCATTCCGCTGATCGTGACCAACTGCGCGATCATAGGCCGCGCCGAGGCGTTCGCCTCGCGCAACGGGGTCGGCCTCTCGGCGCTCGACGGCCTCATGACCGGCCTCGGTTTCACGCTGGCCCTGGTCGTGCTCGGCGGCCTGCGCGAGATCGTCGGCCGCGGCACGTTGTTTGCGAACGCGGATCTGCTGCTCGGGGACTGGGCCGCGGGACTCGAACTTACGCTCGTCCCGGACTACGGCGGTTTCGTGCTCGCCCTGCTGCCGCCGGGTGCCTTCTTCGGGCTCGGCCTGCTGATTGCGCTCAGGAACGTCATCGAACGCCGCGCGGCAGAGCCCGCGCGACCCGCCATGCCGGTAGCGGTCGAGCCTTGAACGACCGCAAGCGCGCCCGGATCTTCGCGCGCCTGAAAGCCGCCAATCCGGACCCGCGCAGCGAGCTCAGGTTTGCGAATCCGTTCGAGCTGCTGGTCGCCGTCATACTCTCGGCGCAGGCGACGGACAAGGGCGTGAACAAGGCGACGGAAAAGCTGTTCGCGGTCGCCAACACGCCCGAGGCCGTCATCGCGCTCGGGCTTACCCGCCTCAAACACCATATCCGCAGCATCGGCCTCTACAACACCAAGGCGAAGAACATCATTGCGACGGCGAAAGCTCTCGTGGCCGAACACGGCGGACAGGTTCCGCGCGATCGTGCCGCGCTCGAGGCCTTGCCGGGCGTCGGACGCAAGACCGCGAACGTGATCCTGAACACGGCGTTCGGCGAGCCGACAATCGCCGTCGATACGCATATTTTCCGCGTCGCCAATCGCACGCGGCTCGCCCGCGGCAAGACGCCGCTGGAGGTCGAGCGCCGGCTGCTGCGGCACACGCCGGACGAATATCGGCTCGGCGCGCATCACTGGCTGATTTTGCATGGCCGCTACGTGTGCGTCGCCCGTGCCCCCAAATGCAAACTTTGTATAATCAACGATTTATGTGAGTATCCGCATAAATTACTTGACGACGTCGCACCGAAGCGGAGCGGCCGGAAGTTGGCGCGCCGATGACGCTGTTCTCGCAGGACCGCAGCAGCCTGCGCAGCTATTTTCTCGACGTGTGGGCGAAACGGCGGGCGCGGACTCCGCTGGAGCCTCTCGAGTCGCTCGTGGCCGGCGTCATAGAGGATCATCCCGAATACCACGCGCTGCTCGAGCGCGGCGAAGCGCAGCTCGATCGGGAGTTTCCACCGGAGGGTGGGATGGAAAACCCGTTTCTGCACATGGCGATGCACATCGCGATCCGCGAGCAGGTCGCCACGGACCGGCCGCCCGGCGTGCGCAAGGTGCACTCCACGCTCAGCGGGCGCGCCGGCTCGCCGGTCGAGGCCGAGCATCGCATGATCGAGTGCCTGGCCGAATCGCTCTGGACCGCGCAGCGCGCGGGCACGCTGCCCGACGAGCAGGCTTACCTCGACTGCGTTTCGCGTCTGGTTCGTTCGTAGGGCGGAATTCGTTCCGCCTCCCGCAGCATGTAATAATCGGCCTGCATGCGCGGTCAGAAGAGCAACATGGCCAAAAGATATCCCGTCAGCGGCGCCGGTATCGGCCTGCGCCGATCCATGCTCGACGCCCTGATGCGCGATCCGCCGGACGAGGTGGACTTCATGGAGGTCGCTCCGGAGAACTGGATCGGCGTCGGCGGCGCGCTCGGGCGCAAATTGCGCTTCTTCACCGAGCGCTACCCGTTCGTCACCCATGGGTTGTCGCTGTCGCTCGGCGGGCCCGCGCCGCTCGACGAGGATCTCGTCCGGCGCGTAAAGGCCTTCGTCGAGACGCACGGCATCCGCTGCTATACCGAGCACCTGAGCTACTGCAGCGACGACGGGCATCTCTACGACCTCATGCCGATACCGTTCACCGAAGGAGCCGTGCATCACGTGGCCGAACGGATCCGGCGCGTGCAGGACATCTTCGGGCGGCGCATCGCGGTGGAGAACGTCTCCTATTACGCGGCGCCGGGCCGGGAAATGGACGAGATCGCCTTCATCAATGCCGTGCTGGAGGAGGCCGACTGCGACCTGCTGCTCGACGTCAACAACATCTACGTAAACAGCATCAACCACGGCTACGACGCGGAAGCCTTCCTGACAGCGCTGCCGGCCGAGCGCGTCCTTTATTTTCACGTGGCCGGACATTACGTCGAGGCCGAGGACCTGCGGGTCGACACGCATGGCGCCGCCGTTATCGACCCCGTCTGGTCGCTCCTCGAAAAGGCTTACGAGCACTGCGGCGTCGTGCCCACCCTGCTGGAGCGCGACTTCAACATTCCGCCTTTGCCCGAGCTCTACCGGGAAGTGGCGAAGGTGCGCGCGCTGCAGGAGACGTGGCGCGAGAGCGAAGGGGCTCGCGCGTCCCATGGCTGAAGCCGCTCCGTTCATCGCCCAGCAATACGCGTTCGCCGCGCACCTGCGCGATCCCGCGCACAATCCCGCACCCGCTGGCATCGAGGATCGGCGGCTCAAAATTTACCGCGAGCTGTTTTTCAACAACGTCTCCGGCCTGCTCGCCGGCACGTTCCCGGTCATCCGCAAAATCCTCGGGGACGAGGCCTGGCGAAAGCTCATGCGCGATTATTTCTCGCGTCACGAGTCGCATACGCCGTTGTTCCTCGAGATGCCGCAGGAATTTCTCCGCTTTCTCGAGGAGGAGCGCGGAGAGCACCCGGAGGACCCGCCGTTCCTGAAGGAGCTCGCGCACTACGAATGGGTGGAGCTCGCGTTGTCGATCGAGGAGACCGAGCCCGAGTTGAGCGGCATCGACCGCGCCGGCGACCTCCTGGAGGGGCGACCGGTCAAATCGCCGCTCGCCTGGTCCCTCGCTTATGCCTGGCCAGTGCATCGCCTGTCGCCGGACTTCCGGCCGGACGCCCCGGGAGAAACACCGACGTTTCTCGTCGTCTACCGTACGCTGGCGGACAAGGTCGGCTTCATCGAGATCAACGCGGTCACCGCCCGGTTGCTCGAGCTGGTCGAGGCCGACGAACGGCTGACCGGCCGCGAGATGCTCGCGCGAATCGCCACTGAGCTTGCGCATCCGAATCCGGACGCGGTGCTGCGCGGCGGCGCCGAAATACTCGAGAATCTGCACCGGCACGAAGTCATACTGGGCATCGAAAAGAACTAAGGAAAAACGAGGGCTGAATCATGCGCCGTCTGACGATGGCCTGGGAGTCCCTGGCCGGCTTACTGAACCGTGTCGGCGAATGGATCGCGCCGCTGGCGCTCCGCCTGCTGCTCGGCTGGGAGTACTACGAATCCGGCCGCGAGAAATTCCGCGGCGAGAACTGGTTCGGCCAGGTTATGGATCAATTCCCGTGGCCATTCAGCGTCGTCCCGACGCACGTGAGCTGGTTTCTCGCTACCTGGACCGAGCTCGTCGGCGCCATCTGTCTGGTGATCGGCCTGTTCACGCGCTTCTGGGCGTTCTCGCTGATCGTTCTGACCGTGGTTGCTATCGCGGGCGTACACTGGCCGGAAGACTATGGGAGCCTGAGCGAGCTGTTGCAGGGCTACGTCATCACCGACCAGGGGTTCGGCAATTACAAGCTGCCGTTGATCTTCATCGTCATGTTGCTGCCGCTGCTGTTCACCGGCGCGGGCAAGGCAAGCATGGATCATCTGCTCTGGCAGCGGTTTCACCGGTAGGGTCCGGCGCGACAATGATTTCGCCCGTGCGGTATCAGCGTTTGGGTATGTAAAGGTCCGTCAGCGTACCGTCGTAGGCTTCCGCGGCGAACGCCACGGTTTCCGAGAGCGTCGGGTGCGGGTGGATGGTCAGGCCTATATCGGCGGCCTCGCAGCCCATTTCGATGGCGAGCGCCATTTCCGAGATGAGGTCGCCGGCGTTCGTGCCGGTGATTCCGGCTCCGATGACGCGTCCGGTCTTCTTGTCGAACAGAATCTTGGTCGTGCCTTCGTCGCGGTTGAGGGCGAGCGAGCGACCGCTGGCGGCCCAGGGGAACACGCCCTTGCCGTAATCGAGACCGTCCGCCTTCGCCTCGTCCTCCGTCACGCCGGCCCAGGCGATTTCCGGATCCGTGAATGCCACGGCGGGAACTGCGCGAGCATCGAAGGCGCGCTTCTCGCCGTGCGCGACTTCGGCGGCCACCTTGCCTTCGTGCGTCGCCTTGTGCGCCAGCAACGGCGCGCCGACGATGTCGCCAATCGCGAAAATGTGCTCGACGTTCGTGCGCATCTGCTTGTCGACCGGGATGAAGCCCCGCTCGTCGACATTCACGCCGGCCTTCCCGGCCGCGATTGCCTTGCCGTTCGGCCGCCTGCCCACGGCGACGAGCACGCGGCCGTAAAGCTGCGGCTCCGGCGCATTCTTGCCCTCGAAAGTGACACGGATGCCGGCCGGCTCGGCTTTGGCCAAAACGACTTTCGTGCCCGTCATGATGCGCTCGTAGCGCTTGTCGATACGCTTTTGCAAAGGCCGGACGAGATCGCGGTCCGTGCCGGGCATCAGAGTGTCGGTCAATTCCACGACCGAGACACGCACGCCGAGCGCGTCGTAAACGGTCGCCATCTCGAGGCCGATAATGCCGCCGCCGATCACCAGAAGCCGCTCCGGCAGCTCGGTCAACTCGAGCGCGGATGTGGAATCCATGACTCGAGGGTCGTCGGGCAAACCTGGCAAACGCAGGGGCTCCGAGCCGGCAGCGATTATGCACTGCTCGAAATCGATGACTTTGCTGCCGTCGCCGCCCTCCACTTCGAGACGATGCGGCGAGGCAAAGCGCCCGGCGCCGCGCACGACGGCCACCTTACGCTGCTTGGCGAGCGAGCTCAGCCCGCCCGTGAGCCGGCCGACGACCCGGTTCTTCCAGGCGCGCAGTTTTTCGGTGTCGATGACCGGCATGCCGAAGTGGATGCCGTGCGGTGACATTTCGCGCGCTTCCTCGATGACTTTCGCGGCGTGCAGCAACGCCTTGGACGGAATGCAGCCCACGTTCAGGCAGACGCCGCCGAGCGTTTCCCAGCGCTCGACGAGCGTCACCCGCATGCCGAGATCGGCGGCGCGAAACGCGGCCGTGTAGCCGCCGGGACCTGCGCCCAGCACCAGCAGCTGCGTCCGGAGAACGGGTTTATCCGGCATGCCGAGCGATCATGGAATTGCCTGTACGAGCGCCGGCGCATCCTCGAGCGCTTCTGCAAGCGCTCGCGTAAAGCGCGCCGCCTCGGCGCCGTCGATGACGCGGTGATCGTACGACAGCGACAACGGGAGCATGAGCCGCGGCACGAAGCCGCGGTCGCGATACACCGGCGTCATGCGCGAGCGCGACACACCGAGGATCGCCACCTCGGGCGCGTTGATGATCGGCGTGAAGGCCGTGCCGCCGATGCCGCCCAGGCTCGAGATCGTGAAGCTGCCGCCCTGCATCTCGTCGGCCTTGAGCTTGCCGGCGCGCGCCTTGCCGGCCAGCTCGCCCAGCGACGCCGCCAGCTCGTAAATGTCCTTCTTGTCCGCGTCGCGCACCACCGGCACGAGCAGGCCCTGCTCCGTATCGGCCGCGAAGCCGATGTGCATGTACTTCTTGAAGACGATATTTTCACCGCTGGCGTCCAGCGACGCGTTGAAGCGCGGAAAGTCTTTCAGCGCCTTTGCGCAAGCGCGCATGATGAACGCCAGCGGCGTGAGCTTGATGCCGCGCTCATCCGCGTTCGACTTGAGCGACTTGCGCAGCTCCTCCATGTCGCTGATGTCGGCCTCGTCGAACTGGGTCACGTGTGGCAGGTTGATCCAGCTCGCCTGCAGCCGCGGCGCCGCGATCTTGCGAATCCGGCCGAGCGGCTCGGTCTCGATTTCGCCGAATTTCGCGAAATCGACCTGCGGCAGTCTGGGCAAGGCTGACGGCGCGCCAGGCGCCGCGCCGCTCAGTATGGATTTGACGAACGCCTTGACGTCATCGGCGATGACGCGGCTCTTCCTGCCGCTGCCGGTCACGCGCGCGAGATCCACCCCCAGCTCGCGTGCGAGTTTTCGCACCGAAGGACTCGCGTGTGCTTTCGAGAAAGCCTGCTCATCGATCGGCGGCAGGCCCGTGACGCCTCGTGCGGCCGGCCGTTCGGCCGGCGGGCGTTCCCCCGCGGGTTTTTCCGGGGCCTTCGCGGCCGGCTCTTCGGCTTTCGGCTCCTTCGCCGCCTCTGCGGGTTGCGCGCCTTCTTCCTCGCCGGCGGTTTCGAGGGTCACGATGCGATCGCCCCTGGAAACCTTGTCGCCTTCCCTGACATGCACCTCGAGCACTTTTCCGGCGCGCGGCGCGGGCACGTCCATGGCCGCCTTTTCCGTCTCGAGCGTGATCAACGCATCCTCGGCGGCGAGCTCGTCGCCGGGCTTGATGTGCACCTCGATGACGTCGACGTCCGAGAAGTCGCCGATGTCGGGCACCGTCACGTCCTCGCGAACCGGCGCGCCGCCCGGTTTCTTCTCCTCCTCCGGTTTTGCCTCGGCGGCGGGCCGTTCGGCTTTCTCTGGCGTTTGCTTCTGTGCTTTCGCCGGCTCCTCAGTTTCTCTGCCGGTCTCGCCTTCGGCCTTCTCCCCGGTTTCGCTTTCCGCCTCCCCTTCGAGCAGGCAGATGTCCGAACCTTCGGAAACCTTGTCGCCTGTTTTGACCAAAACCGAGACGACCTTGCCCGCTGCCGGGGAAGGCACGTCCATGGCGGCCTTCTCCGTCTCGAGCGTGATCAGCGCATCCTCGGCGGCGACCGTGTCGCCTGCCTTGATATGGACTTCGATCACCTCGACATCGGAGAAGTCGCCGATATTCGGGACGCGGACCTTCTTCTCAGCCAACGAGGCGCTCCTCAGACCGTGAAGGGGTTCGGCTTGTCGGCATCGATGCCGAATTTGTCGATTGCGGCCGCGACCGTCCTGACGTCGAGCTTGCCTTCGTCGGCCAGCGCCTTGAGCGCGGCGACGGCGACGTAGCGCCGGTCGACCTCGAAGAAACTGCGCAACCCCTCGCGGCTGTCGCTGCGCCCGAAGCCGTCGGTGCCGAGTACGGCATAGCGGCCGGGCACCCACTTGCGAATCTGGTCCGGCACGATCTTCATGTAATCGGTCGCCGCGACGAACGGACCGCCGCGCTCGTCGAAGCACTTCGTCACGTAGCTCTCCCGCGGCTCGTCTCCGGGGTGCAACCGATTCCAGCGCTCGGCATCGAGCGCGTCGCGTCGCAGCTCGCTGAAGCTCGTCACGCTCCAGACGTCGGCCGGGACGTCGAATTCGGATTCGAGCAGCTCGGCCGCGGCCAGCACCTCACGCAGAATGGTGCCCGAGCCGAGGAGCTGCACGCGCACTTTGCCCTTGCTGCCGATGTGCAGCAGGTACATCCCTTTCAGGATCCCCTGCTCCATGCCCTTCGGCAGCGCGGGGTGCGCGTAATTCTCGTTCATGCAGGTGATGTAGTAGAAGACGTTTTCCTGCGCTTCGCACATGCGGCGCAGCCCCTCGCGCACGATGACCGCGAGCTCGTATGCGTAGGTCGGATCGTAGGAGACGCAGTTCGGTATCGCGGAGGCGAGCAGGTGGCTGTGCCCGTCCTGATGCTGGAGGCCTTCCCCGGCGAGCGTCGTGCGCCCGGCCGTGCCGCCGATCAGGAAACCCCGAGCCTGCATGTCGCCGCCGGCCCAGATGAAATCGCCGATGCGCTGGAAGCCGAACATGGAATAGAAGAGGAAGAACGGGATCATGGTCACGCCGTAATTCGCGTAAGCCGTGCCGGCGGCCATCCACGAGCAGACCGATCCGGCTTCCGTGATGCCCTCCTGGATCACCTGACCTTTCCGGTCTTCGCGGTAGAACATGAGCTGGTCGGCATCCTGGGGCGTGTAGAGCTGGCCCATGGACGAATAGATGCCGAACTGGCGGAACATGCCTTCCATGCCGAAGGTGCGCGCTTCGTCGGGCACGATGGGCACGACGTAGCGGCCGATGTTCTTGTCCTTGACGAGCGTCGTCAGCATGCGCACCAGCGCCATCGTCGTCGAGATTTCGCGCTCCTTGGTGCCGGCCAGCAGATTCTCGAAAGCCTCCAGCGACGGCGCCGTCAACGGCCGCGCCTCGGTGCGCCGCGCCGGCAGATAGCCGCCGAGCTCGCGGCGATGCTCCTTGAGATAACGGATTTCATCGCTGTTCTCGGGCGGCCTGCAGAACGGCACGTCGGCGATCTCCTCGTCCGACACCGGGATGTTGAAGCGGTCGCGGAAAGCCCGCAGTGCTTCGTCATCGAGCTTCTTGGCCTGATGGCTGATCATCTGCCCTTCGCCGGCCGCGCCCATGCCGAACCCCTTCACGGTCTTGGCGAGGATCACCGTCGGCCGGCCCTTGTGGCGCACGGCTTCGTGATACGCGGCGTGGACCTTGCGCGGGTCGTGGCCGCCGCGGTTCAGCCGCCACACGTCCTCGTCGGACATGTGCGCGACCATCGCTTTCAATTCCGGATATTCGCCGAAGAAATGCTCGCGCGTGTAGGCGCCGCCCTTGGCCTTGAAATTCTGGTACTCGCCGTCGACGCACTCCTCCATGCGCTTGCGCAGCAGGCCGCTCTGATCTTTTGCCAGCAGCGGATCCCAGCGCGTGCCCCAGATGACCTTGATGACGTTCCAGCCGGCGCCGAGGAATGCCGCCTCGAGCTCCTGGATGATCTTGCCATTGCCGCGTACCGGACCGTCGAGGCGCTGCAGGTTGCAGTTGACGACGAAGATCAGATTGTCGAGCTTCTCGCGCACCGGCAGGGTGATGGCGCCGAGCGATTCGGGCTCGTCCATTTCGCCGTCGCCGAGGAAGCACCAGATCTTCCGGTCCGAAGGCTCGCTGATCTCGCGATGCTCCAGATAGCGCATGAAGCGCGCCTGGTAGATCGCCATCATCGGGCCGAGGCCCATGGACACGGTCGGGAACTGCCAGAAATCCGGCATCAGCCATGGATGCGGATACGAGGACAACCCGCCGCCGCCGGTCTCGTGCCGGAACTTGAGGAGTTGCTCGTCGCTCAGCCGTCCTTCCAGGTAGGCGCGCGCATAAATGCCCGGCGAGGAATGCCCCTGGATGAAAATCATGTCGCCGGGATTGCCGTCGATCGACGCCCGCCAGAAATGATTGAAGCCCACTTCGTAAAGCGTCGCGGAAGATGCGTAAGTCGAAATATGGCCGCCGATGCCGGCGCTTCGGTGATTCGCCTGCACGACCATGGCCATCGCGTTCCAGCGGAGGTATGCCTCGAGCCGCCGCTCGATGGCGCGGTCGCCGGGATACTCGGGCTCGCGGCCCGGCGGAATCGTGTTCAGATAAGCGGTATTGGGGCTGTATGGCAGATAGGCCCCCGAGCGCCGCGCATGGTCGATCATCCGGTCGAGCAGGTAATGCGCCCGATCGGCGCCGTGCGCGCGCAGCACCGAATCGATCGATTCGAGCCACTCGCCGGTTTCCTGAGGGTCGACGTCGTCCATGGCAAGCTTGTCTGCCGGTGCGTTCATGGTCGGGGTTACAATTCCAGAGTTCGGAATCGATAATTATATCCCGGCTTGCGCCGGGATGACGGCCGAAGCACGACGGAAACAAGAACCTTGCAAGAAATCTCGATCACGCGTCCCGACGACTGGCATCTGCATCTGCGCGACGGCCCGCTGCTCGAGGCCGTGCTGCCGTTCACGGCCCGGCGATTCGCGCGCGCAATCGTCATGCCGAATCTCGACCCGCCGGTCGTCACCGTGGCGGATGCGCGCGCCTATCGCGAGCGCATTCTCGCCGCGTTGCCGGCCGGCGCGGATTTCGAGCCGCTCATGACGCTGTACCTCACAGATACGACGACGCCCGAAGAAATCGGTCTGGCAGCCGAAAGCGGCATCGTCAAGGGCATAAAGCTGTATCCGGCCGGCGCCACGACGCACTCCGCGCGCGGCGTCACGCGGATCGAGAACGTTTACGAGACGCTCGGCGCGATCGAACAACACGATTTGCCCCTGCTCGTGCATGGCGAGGTGACCGATCCGGACGTCGATGTCTTCGACCGCGAGGCGCGCTTCATCGACACCGTGCTCGTGCGTCTCGCGGAACGATTTCCCGCGCTTCGCATCGTCTTCGAGCACGTCACGACGCGTGAAGCCGTGGACTTCGTCCTCTCCTCGCGGGATGGCATCGGCGCCACCGTCACGCCGCAACACCTGCTCTACGACCGCAGTGCGCTGTTCCGGGGCGGCCTGCAGCCACATCTTTATTGCCTGCCCGTGCTCAAGCGAGAGCGCCATCGGAGGGCCCTGCTCGAAACCGTCGCGGCCGGGAACTCGCGTTTCTTTCTCGGTACGGACAGCGCTCCGCACCTGCGCGCGGCCAAGGAGTCGGCCTGCGGATGCGCCGGCGTCTTTTCCGCACCCGCCGCCCTCGAGCTGTACGCGGAGGCCTTCGACTCGGCCGGCGTCCTCGAGCGATTCGACGATTTCGCAAGCCGCTTCGGCGCGGAGTTTTACCGCTTGCCGCGCAACAGGGGGACCGTTACGCTGATCCGCAGCGAGTGGACGCCGTCCGCGCAATATTCGGCCGGGCACGGCGATCTGGTGCCGCTCAGAGCCCGCGAGCCGGTGCGCTGGTCGCTGAAAGGACCTCCCGATTAGCAGTTCATCCCAATTCGACGTCGCACCGTCCGGAACGGGAAAAATCCCCATCGGCAATCGCTTTCGCGGCTTCCTGCCGGTGGTCGTGGACATCGAGACCGGAGGGTTCAACGCCGCTACCGACGCGCTGCTCGAGATCGCCGCCGTGCTGCTCGAATTCCAGGACAACAGCGAGCTCGCGCCGGTGCAGACCATTCGCTATCACGTGCAGCCGTTCGAGGGCGCCAACATCGAGCCCGCCTCGCTGGAGGTGCTCGGCATCGATCCGTTTCATCCGCTGCGTCCGGCGCTGCCCGAGAAGGACGCGCTGCAACGGATCTTCCGCGAGGTACGGCGCGAGATTCGTGAGAACGGCTGTAACCGCGCGATCCTGGTAGGGCACAACGCCTTCTTCGATCTGAGCTTCCTGAACGCGGCGCTCGAGCGGACCGGCATCAAGCGCAATCCGTTTCACCCGTTCTCGAGCTTCGACACGGCCACACTGGCCGGGATCGCCTTCGGCCAGACGGTGCTCGGCCGGGCGCTGCAGGCGGCCGGACTGCCGTGGGACAAGAACGCCGCGCACTCGGCCGCTTACGACGCCGAACGCACCGCCGAGCTGTTCTGTCTTATCGTGAACCGCTGCCGCGGAATTTACGAAGCTTCCCTGCGCTGAACCGCGCCGAATACCTGCACGAAAGCGCGTCGAATCATTGCGCGGTTGCCTGCTCTACGTCCGCAAGAACGCACGTCAGGCTCGGCGAACCGAGTCCGACTTTTCATTCTGTGCCTGATCGAGTAGCTTCTTGAGCTCGCCGGATTCGTACATCTCCATCGTGATGTCGCAACCGCCGATCAGCTCGCCGTTGACGTAGAGCTGCGGGAAGGTCGGCCACTTCGACCAGGCCTTGAGGGCCTGGCGCAACTCCGGATCCTCGAAGATGTTGACATAGGCGAACTCGGCGTCGCAGGCCTTCAGCGCGGCGACGGTCTGGGCGGAGAAACCGCATTGCGGAAAGTCCGGCGTGCCCTTCATGTAGAGCAGCACGGCATTGTTGCTGATCTGTTCTTTGATCCGGTCGTTGACGTCCATCGATACCTCGTCGTTTGGAAAACAAGTTCGATCAGGGAAATGCGGAGCCGCTGCCGACCTGCAAACGGTTGTCGATGGCTACGACGTTGCGTACGCCGGCTGCAATGGTCGCCGCATAATCCCGCAACTGATAGGAATCGACGCTGCCGCTCAGCGTGACGACCCCGCGGTCGGTTTTCACCCAGATAGACCCGCGCCGCAGATTCGAATCCCGTCGCAACGCGCTGCGGACCTCGGCGGTGATCGTGTCGTCCTGCAGGCTGACGCGCAGCTCCTCGTCGGATTCGGGGGCGCCGGAAGGCGCGGGGGCGCCAAGCAGCATTGAGCCGCAACCCTGCAGCACGGCCGAAGCCAGCAGAAGCCAAAATAGCCAGCGTCTGTTCACTGTTCGAGCTCCTCCGACCGGCGCCGCTCGATCCGCCCGAGCACGCGCCATTGCTCTTCGGCCGTCATGCCGGACCATCCGGCGATCTCGTCGATGCTGCGCAGGCAGCCCTCGCAGATGCCGCGTTCGTTCAGGCGGCACACGTCGACGCAGGGCGATTCGGGGGCCCGGCGCGAGCGCTGGGGAGACATGGACAGGCTCGAAGTCATTGAAATACGGGGGTTCGTAACCTATTCTTCAAGAGAAAAAACGGGGGGTCAAGCTCCGATGAATCCTTTGAACTCCATTCTGCGCACGATCATCGTCGGCGTCGTCGTATCCATTGTGATCGCTCTGCTGATCGGTGGCTACCAGTTCCAGTTCCTGCCGCTGGGCCGCTGGCTTCACTTCCTCGCCGGCATCACCTGGATCGGGCTGCTGTATTACTTCAATTTCGTGCAGGTGCCCGCGGTGGCGCGCGCTGCGGCCGACACGGGGGGCCCCGGCGCCGCCGGCATCTCGAAGTACGTGGCTCCGCTCGCGCTGGCCTGGTTCCGCTGGGGCGCGGTCGTCACCTGGCTGTCCGGAGCGGCGTACCTGTGGGTGCGCTCGCCGGGCGGCGCGGATTTCATCGGCGCGTTTACGCTGGGCCTGCTGGGAGAAAATCTGAATCTGTACCAGCTCGTGATCGGCATAGGCGCCTGGCTGGGCACCATCATGCTGTTCAACGTCTGGGTGCTGATCTGGCCGAATCAGAAAAAGCTGCTCGGTATCGTGCCGGCCAGCGATGAAGAGAAAGCGCGCGCCAAGCGCACGGCATTTCTCGCCTCGCGCACCAACACGCTGCTCTCCATACCGATGCTGATGTGCATGGGCGGCGCGAGTCACGGCCTCCCGTTTTGAGCGGGAAGAATGGGGACATTCCTGATTTCGGTGCCCGGCGGCAGTCCAATGATTCGTGAATGACGAAACCGGGAATGTCCCCATTTTCCTCGAGGGGCCGGACGGAGCGGGGGCTCTGCCGGACGGCGTCGCCGGGGACATCGACCGCGCGCTGGCCGAAGACCTGGGGGCGGGCGACCTCACGGCGACGCTGATTCCCGCTGATGCCGTCGCGGCAGCCGGCATCGTTTGCCGCGAGGCCGCGGTGCTTTGCGGCATACCTTGGGCCGACGGCGTGTTCGCGCGTGTCGACCGGCGCGTCCGCACCGAATGGCTCCACACTGACGGCGAAACGGTGTCTCCGGGCACCGAGATCGGCCGGTTGACCGGCCCCGCGCGCGCCATTCTCACCGGCGAGCGCACCGCGCTCAATTTCCTGCAGACGCTGAGCGGCACCGCCACCGTCACGCGAGCATACGTCGATGCCATCGCCGGCACCGGCTGCACGCTCCTCGATACGCGCAAGACGCTGCCGGGCCTGCGCGCGGCACAGAAGTATGCCGTGCGCTGCGGCGGCGGACGCAATCATCGCATGGGCCTGTACGACGCGATGCTCATCAAGGAGAACCATATCGCTGCCGCTGGCGGCATCGCAGCGGCGCTCGACGAGGCCCGCCGAAACGCGCCCGGCCGGCCCGTGGAGATCGAGGTCGAAAGCCTCGCGCAACTCGAAGAAGCGCTCGACGCCGGGGCCGACTGGATCCTGCTCGACAATTTCTCCCTTGACGAGCTGCGCCGGGCGGTCGGGCTGGCTCGCAAGCGCAGCGCCGGGACCGGGCCCGCGGTGCGGCTCGAGGCATCCGGCGGCGTGGATCTGACGACCGCACGCGAGATCGCCGCCACGGGCGTCGATTTCCTTTCCGTCGGCGCATTGACCAAGCACGTGCGGGCCGTAGACTTGTCGCTGCGGTTCAGATAACAGATGTCAGTCTGCGGGTAACAGAAAGAGGACGGGCATGTCGCTTCTGTTCTGGGCGGCCGTTTGGATCATCGCGGGGCTGGTACTCGCATACCTGCGCGTCCGGCTGGTCGTCTGGACGCTGGCCGCCGCCGCGCTCATCGGGCTCGCCCAGCTCACCGCCCGCGAATTCTCGCCGTGGCCCTGGGTCGTGCTCGCCGTCATTGCCGTGCCGCTCAACATCAAGCTTCTGCGGCGCGCCCTGTTGAGCAGGCGGCTGCTGAGATGGTTTCGCTCGGTGCTGCCGCCGATGTCGGCGACCGAACGGGACGCGATCGACGCCGGCTCGGTCTGGTGGGATGGCGAGCTGTTCAGCGGCCGCCCGGACTGGGGCAAGCTGATGGACGCTCCGGCAGCGGGCTTGAACGACGAGGAACGGGCCTTTCTCGACGGGCCGGTCAACGAGCTTTGCGCCATGCTCGACGACTGGGAGATCGAGCACGATCTCAACGATCTGCCGGAAGCCGCCTGGCAATTTCTTCGCTCGCAACGTTTCTTCGGCATGATCATTCCGAAACGCTACGGCGGGCTCGAGTTTACGCCCCGGGCGCAGTCCGAAGTCGTCATGCGCATCGGCACGCGCAACGTGTCGGCTGCGGTCACCGTCATGGTGCCGAACTCGCTCGGCCCCGGCGAGCTGCTGCTGCTCTACGGCACCGATGAGCAGAAGGACTGGTACCTGCCGCGACTCGCCGATGGCCGCGAAATCCCGGCATTCGCGCTGACCGGCCCCTATGCCGGCTCGGATGCGACCGCGATGGCGGATACGGGCGTCGTCTGCAAGGCGCGTATCGACGGCGAGGACGTGCTCGGCTTTCGCCTGAACTGGGACAAGCGCTATATCACGCTCGGGCCAGTCGCGACGCTGCTCGGCCTCGCGTTCAAGGCTTACGATCCCGACGGCCTGCTCGGCCCGAAGCGCGCGCTCGGCATCACCTGCGCGCTCGTTCCGACCGATACGCCGGGCGTGGAGATCGGCAACCGGCATATGCCCGGCGCGGCCTTCCAGAATGGGCCGACGCGCGGCCGCGACGTCTTCCTTCCGCTCGAGGCCGTCATAGGCGGGCGCGAGCGCATCGGCGACGGCTGGCGCATGCTCATGAACTGCCTCGCGGTCGGCCGGGCGATCTCGCTGCCGGCGCTCGGCACGGCGGCCGGCAAGCTCTCGTCACGCACGACGGGCGCCTACGCACGGGTGCGCCGGCAGTTTCGCCTGCCGATCGGCCGGTTCGAGGGTATCCAGGAGGTATTGGCGCGCATCGCCGGCACGACCTATCGCATGGACGCCGCTCGCTGCGTAACCGCGGGCGCGCTGGCGGCGGGCGAGAAACCGTCCGTGCTGTCGGCGATCCTCAAGCATCACAACACCGAGGGGATGCGAAGCGTCATCAACGATGCGCTCGACGTGCACGCCGGGCGCGGTGTATGCGTGGGTCCGAGCAATTATCTGGCCTCGACGTATCGCTCCCTGCCCGTCGCCATTACGGTCGAGGGCGCGAACATTCTGACTCGCAGCCTGATCATTTTCGGACAGGGCGCGATTCGCTGCCACCCGTACCTGTTGCGCGAGATGCACGCGGCGGCGGAGTCCGACGAACGGCGCGGGCTCGCCGCGTTCGACGACGCCCTGTTCGCGCATATCGGCTTCACCATCAGCAACGCCGCGCGCGCGCTCGTGCTCGGTGTCACCGGCGCGCGTTTCGCGGACGTGCCGGAACGCAGTCCGACGCGAGCACTCATGCAACAGCTCTCGCGCATGAGCGCGGCCTTCGCGCTCGTCGCGGATGTGGCCCTGCTGCTGCTGGGCGGCGAGCTCAAGCGACGCGAGAAGCTGTCGGCCCGCCTCGGCGACATGCTCAGTCACCTGTATCTCGCATCGACCTGTCTCAAGCAGTTCGCCGACCAGGGCCGGAACGACAGCGACCTGCCCCTCGTCGAGTGGGCCGTGCGCGATTCGCTGGCGTTCGTTCAGCAACGCCTCGAGGAGGTGATCAGGAACTTTCCATCGCGAGTCGCGGGCGCAGTGCTGAAGCGGCTCGTGCTGCCTTTCGGCCGGCCTTATGCGCCGCCCGACGACGCGCTCGGTTCGCGCGTTGCGCGTCTGTTGCTGAGCCCGTCGCTCTGCCGCGATCGCCTGACGCAGGGCATTTACCTGTCCCGTGATCCCGACGATCCGGTTGCCCTCATGGATCTCGCGCTCGAGAAAGCCGTTGCCGCGGAACCGCTCGAGCAACGCGTGCAGAAGGCCACCGGCCGCCATCTCCAGTTGTTCGAATACGAATCGGTGCTGACCGCCGCCATCGAGGCGCGGGTCATCGACCGACGCGAGGCGGAGCAGATCCGCGAAGCCATGCAGCTCGCCGATCGCGCGATCCAGGTCGATGAGTTCGCCCCGGCCGCAACCGCCGCGGCGACGGAATCTCGATCGCGCGACGAAACGCGCGCCGTATCGTAGGCCGGAATATCCGGCGATCCGCCGGGAACCCCCGCACCGAGCGCGGGGTTATCCCGCCCTACGGGGGGAGATCGGCCATTTATGCCGATGCGCGGATGACGCGTTTCGGCTCGGAAACGCCGTAGCCCTGCGCGTAGTCGACGCCGATGCCGCGCAGCATGGTGATGATTTCCTCGTTTTCGGCGAATTCCGCGATCGTCTGCTTGCCGGTCAGATGACCGATTTCGTTGATCGAACGCACCATCTCGCGATCGATGGGATCGTGCAGGATCTCCTTGACGAAGCTGCCGTCGATCTTGAGGAAATCCACGGGGAAATGCTTGAGATAGCCGAACGACGACAGTCCGGTGCCGAAATCATCGAGCGCGAACTTGCAGCCGAGCTCCTTCAGCGACTGTATGAAGCGGTTGGCCTGCGAATAGCTCGCGATGGCCGCCGTCTCGGTGATCTCGAAGCAGATTTTGGTCGCGTCGAGGCCGCTGCGCTGGAACTGATCGATGACGAACGGCAGGAACTTGTCGTCGTTGAGGCTCTGGCCGGAGAGATTGATCGAGCACATGGCCAGGCGCTCGCGCTCGTCGGCTTCGGAGACCAGCCAGCGGAACGCGTTGTCGACCACCCAGCGGTCGATATTCGGCGTGATACCGTAACGTTCGGCGGCGGCGATGAACAGCTCGGGCGAGACGAGCGACCCGCTTTCGTCGCGCATCCTGAGCAACAGCTCGTAATGCGCGCCGATGTCGCTCGCCTGTAGCGGCAGGATGGTCTGCCGGAAGATCTCGAAGCGTGATTCCTCGAGCGCGTTGTTGATGCGCGCGGCCCATTGCATCTCCCGCCGCCGGCGCATCAGGTCTATGTCGTTCTCGGCGTAGCTGTGGATGCGATTGCGGCCGGCCTCCTTGGCGGCCGCGCAGGCGCTGTCCGCGGCGCTCAGCACCGTCGCCACCTCTTCATTGTCCGCAGCCAGCGGCACCACGCCGACGCTCGCGCTCAGCCGGAACGTGCGCTCGTCCCAGACGAACTTGAAATCCCGCACCGCCTCGCGCAGCGTCTCGGCCGTGTTCATCGCCTCGTCGAGCGAGCAGCTCTCGAGCAGCAGGCCGAACTCGTCGCCGCCGAGCCGCGCGAGCGTGTCCCGCCAGCGGATCTTCGACTTCAGCAGCGCGCCGAGCTGTCCGAGCAGCGCGTCGCCCGCGTTGTGCCCGCAGGAGTCGTTGACGATCTTGAACTGGTCGAGATCCAGATAGCAGATCGCATAGGAAGTCTCGCGCGCCTTGGCGCTCTTGAGCGCCCGTTCGAGGCGGTTCTCGAATTCGCGGCGGTTGACGAGCCCGGTAAGGATATCGTGGCTCGCGTGATAGCTGAGCCGCCGGTTCAGCTCGCGCGATTCGCTCACGTCATGGAACACGAGCACGCCGCCGGAGACCTTGCCGGAGCCGTCCTGGATCGGCGAGGCGCAGCTTTCGATGTACAGCTCGTTGCCGTCGCGGCGAATCAGCAGCGTCGGGCGCACCGACTTGATCGACCGTGCCCGGCGGATCGCCACCGCCAGCGGGTTCTCGATCGGCTCGCAGGTCTCTTCATGGAACCCGCGGAATATCTCGTCGACCGGCCGTCCGAACGCATCGTCGAGCTTCCAGCCCGTCAGGCCTTCGGCCACCGGATTCAGGTACTCGACCATACAGGCCGAATCCGTCGTCACGACGCCGTCACCGATCGACTGCAGCGTGATCTGCGCGCTCTCCTTCTCGCGGAACAGCGCTTCCTCGTACAGCTTTCGCTCGGTGATGTCGAGCTCGACCCCGACCAGGCGCTTCAGCCGGCCGTGCTCGTCCTGCAGCGCCCTGGCGCGGCTCAATACCCAGCGCCACTCGCCGTTGCGGTGGCGCATGCGATGCGTGCTCTCGAAAAGCTCGGTGCGCCCTTCGAGGTGCTCGCGGATCGCGGTCTGCACGCGCGCCATGTCGTCGGCATGCACGAGGCTGCGCCAGTCCGGCACGACCCCGTCCTCCGATTCGGCGTCGTAACCGAGCATGGCTTTCCAGCGCGGCGAAAAATACATGCGATTCGACTGGACGTCGAAATCCCACACACCGTCGTTGGCGCCGTATGTCGCCAGCTCGTTGCGCTCCTCGATGCTCTCGAGCTGACGCGAGATGCGTAATCGCTCCAGGCCGGAAGCGAAGCTCGCCCCGAGCAACTTCAGCAGCAGGTGCAGGTCGGCATCCCAGCGCTCGCGCGGCTGGCCTCCGCAGAGCGCGAGGAAGCCGCTCGGCCGGCCGGCCGCCTCGAAGCCCATGAGCAGCACCGAGGCCATCTTCAGCTCGGCGAAACGCTGCGCCTCCGCGGCGACCGCGCGTCGCGGCCGCGACGTGTCGTCGATTTCGAGCAGGCGCATGTGCGAGAGCCGCGTCCGGATCCACGG
Source organism: Gammaproteobacteria bacterium (assembly GCA_050740235.1). GTDB lineage: Bacteria > Pseudomonadota > Gammaproteobacteria > Steroidobacterales > JACDCP01 > JACDCP01. The sequence goes on along the minus strand of JBOIDB010000004.1, from coordinate 3,823 downwards.
CCAGTCCGTCAGGGACTCCCCTTCGAGCACCTGCGGATTGCACGGTGCGAAAACGGCCGCGGCCGAGTACACCTTCTCCATGGAAGTCTGGAGATCGTCGAAGAGCGCAATGAAGGCGGCATCGCTGCCGGTCGCCTCCCGCAGTGACTGCAGGCATTGTGTGATGTGCTCGTCCGTGCCCTGGCGCGGCAGGCACTGGAGATCGACCGCGATCTTGGTCGCGATGACGTCGACGGCAATGCGTTTGGGTGCTAAGCGAAGTGATTCCTGGCGCGGCACGCCTTCTTCGGATGTCTGCTCCGGGCGGCCGGGCTCGAGCAGGGATGGCATGCCGTCAACCGCCGCCGATGCCGCGCTCCGCGCAGTCGGCTCGTCGCAGGTGCGAAACGTTGCGGATCCGATTCGTGCTCACGACACCAGTTCGTTGCAACAGGCTCGGCTATTCTGACATGGTTTTCGAAGAAAACAAGATAAGCTTATGTAATGTCTCAGGAAGCAAGCGACCAAGTGGAAAATCGAGACGCGGGGAACTGCGCGCGCCGATCCGATCGTGCTCCCGATCCCGGACGAAGGAAAGCTGGGTGGGAAAAACCGTGGTGCCGGAAAGAGGAGTCGAACCTCCGACCTTCGCATTACGAATGCGCTGCTCTACCAGCTGAGCTATTCCGGCACGGGGGGATGCGCAGTATATCAGCGCGTCAGCGTTGATTGCGCAGCCGGATGACGATGTCGATGCCGTCCGTGACGGTGCCGGGCGGCAGTTCCGGCAGCCGCTGGAATTCGATCGCCTCCGGCGGCAGATCGGACAGCTCGCCCGTATCAGCGTTGTAGAGATGGTAGTGCGGCGCCGTCGTCGAATCATAGAAGAGGCGTGTCGGATCGACGTTGACTTCGCGCGCGAGCCCCTTGCTCACGAACAGATTGAGCGTGTTGTACACGGTCGCCTTGGAGACCTTCGAGCCGGCGGCCCGTGCAGCGTTCAGCACTTGCTCCGCCGAAACGTGCTGCGGCTTCGCGAACAGCACTTCGCCGATCTCCAGGCGCTGCGGCGTGACGGCGATCGCGGATGCCTCGAGACGCCTGACGACCTGCGCGCGCAACGCGCTGTTTTTCGTGAAATCAGTCACTTGACCAGTATAGCGCCGCTCGCTGCGCGCCGCCACGAGCGCATTGCCCGCAATTCTTTACATAAACGGCAGAAACGCGCGCCGCACCGCGGCAGGGCGCCCGGTACGCTCGATGACCGGTTGGGAGCAAGGCGACCGGAATGTGGCGCGCAGGGAATGCAGGGGGCGTCAGCCTGCTCGAATTGTTGATCGCGCTGGCCGTGGCCGCCGTGCTGCTGTCGACCGGCGTGCCAGGCTTTCGCGACCTCGTGCAGGACAACCGGCGCGCAGCGCGAGTCAACCGGCTCGTGCATGCCCTGCACCTCGCACGCAGCGAGGCGATCAAACAGGCCGAGTACGTGACCCTGTGCAAATCCGCGACCGGTCTGGACTGCGGCTCCGGCGGCGTGCGATGGGACGACGGCTGGATCGTATTCACGAATCGCGATCACGACGAGCCGGCGCATACCGACGCCGGCGAGGGCATCCTGCTGCGCGAGCCGCCCATCGACGATCTGACCCTGACCGGCAACCGCAATGCGTTCACGTTCCGGCCTTTTCACCGCCGCAGCACCAACGGCACGATCGTGTTCTGCGACTCCCGGGGCCCGGCCAGCGCGCGGGCCGTGATCATCAGCCATACCGGCCGGCCGAGGGTGAGCGCCCGCCGTCCGGACGGCGGCCCGCTGCCCTGCCCGTGATGCATGTGCCGGCAACGCGCTGCGCGCCCCGGACTTGATCCGGGGGCCGCAGGCCGTTGCCGGCACCTTTTCCGACCATTCATCGGCCTTGGCGTGCCGTTCGTCGGATAACCGCCGCGGCCATCTTGCGCGACTTGTATAGTCGCGCGCATGAGAAACGGGGGGGAAAGCGGCTTCTCGCTGCTCGAGTTGCTCGTGACGGTCGCGCTCGCGGCGATTTTGCTCGGCATCGGTGTGCCGAGCTTTCTGGACACCTTTCGCAACAACCGCATGGCGGCCGCTTCCAACGACCTGCTCGCGGCCGTGCACCTTGCCCGCAGCGAAGCCGTCAAGCGGCGCGCGCCCGTCACGGTCTGCACGAGCGCCGATCCGCTGGCGCCGGCGTGCACGGCGGGCAGCCTGAACGGCTGGGTGGTTTTCGCGGACGACGACGGCGACGGCGTGGCGGAAGCCAGCGACGGCAACAACGTCATCGATGCCAACGAAGACATCCTGAACGCGCACGCGCCCTTGGACGGCGGCATCCAGACCCTGACCACGCCCGCCGGCGCGTCCTACGTCTCGTTTGCCGGCACGGGCTTTCCCCGTACGGCCGGCGGCAACCCCGCAGCGACGGTGATCCGGCTCTGCGATGAGCGCGGCAACGTGAATGCCGGGGGCGGCACCTCCACGGCACGCGCGCTGCAGATATCCATCACCGGACGTCCTCAGGTTCTGCGCACGGTTCCCGATGTCACGGCTGCCGGAGATTGCCCGTGATGAGCAGACAAACCCGAATCCCGGATACCTCCATGAGCGGATTCACGCTTATCGAAGCGCTCGTCGCACTGGTCGTGCTGTCGATCGGCATGCTCGGCATCGCGGCGCTGTACGTGGAGAGCCTCAAGGCCGGCCGTTCGGCGATCTATCGGACACAGGCCGTGGCCCTCGCCGCGGACATGGCGGACCGGATTCGCGCCAATCCCGTGGCGGAGGAAGGCGGCCCCGTGGCGACGGCCGTGAGCGCGGCCTACGAAGGTGCCGGCGCCGACGGAGGTTGCGTGTCAGCCGTCGCCAATTGCACTCAGGCAGGCATGGCCGCTCACGATGTGCTCCTCTGGAAGGCCCGGACCCAGGAGCTGCTGCCGAGCGGCCAGGGCACCATCCAGCACGACGCCGGACCGATTCCCGACCAGTTCACCATCACCGTAAGCTGGTCGGAGGTCGGCGATCCGAATCCGGCCACCTACAGCCTGGTGGTGCAGATATGAACGTCCTGCGCCGCCAGCACGGCATGAGCCTCATCGAGCTGATGGTGGCGCTCGTCATCGGCTCGATCCTGATCATCGGCGCCGTCAGCGTCTACATGCAGAGCCGCTCCTCGTATCGCGTGAACGAAGCCGTCGCGCGATTGCAGGAGAACGCCCGGTTCGCGCTGGACACGATGGAGCCCGATATCCGCCTGGCGCGCTACTGGGGGCAGACCAGCCGCACGGCTTTCATCGAGGGCCGGGCCACTCCGCTCGAGGGCGCCGCCTTCGCGGTCGGCGGCGACTGCACGGTCAACTGGTCCGTCAACCTCGACAGCAACATCGAAGGCGCGAACAACGCATTTCCGCTATGGGGAACCTGCGCCAGCGCGTTCAGCGGCAATCCGGCCGACGATGCCGACGTGCTGGTCGTCAGGCATGCCGGCGCCGATCCGGTGGCGCCGGCTGCCGGGCGTATCCAGGTCCAGAGCGATCGCGCGCACGGCCAGCTTTTTGCCGACGGCGTGGAGCCGTCGGGCTTCGCGACGACTTCCGAGACATTCAACCTCGTCGCGCACGGCTACTACATTTCGAAAGATTCGACCGGCGCCGCGGGCCGCCCCTCGCTGCGGCGCAAGGCATTGACCGGCGGCCCCGCCGTCACCGACGAGGAAATCATCCCGGGTGTCGAGGACCTGCAGGTGCAGTTCGGCGTCGACACGGATATCGACGGCGTGGCGAACCGTTACGTGAATCCCGATTACGCGCTGGTCGGCACCGACAACAT
>JBOIDB010000003.1:0-3985 GCA_050740235.1 Gammaproteobacteria bacterium | reverse complement strand
CCTTCCTGCAGCACGGTATAAATCGCCGTAATCGATCCGCCCTGTCCGGTGCCGTTGCCGGCGCGCTCGACCAGTTGCGGCAACTTTGCAAACACCGAAGGTGGATAGCCCTTCGTGGCCGGCGGTTCGCCGATCGCCAGCGCGATTTCACGTTGCGCATGTGCGAACCGTGTCAGGGAATCCATCAGCAACAACACATGCCGGCCGCGGTCGCGGAAATATTCGGCAATGGCTGCGGACAACCATGCGCCGTGCAAGCGCATCAAGGGCGTGTCGTCGGCGGGCGTGGCAACCACTACTGCCTTCTGCATGCCCTCCTCGCCCAGCGTCTGGTCGATGAATTCCTTGACTTCGCGGCCACGTTCGCCGATCAGCCCGACGATCACGACATCGGCATTGGTGTTTCTCGTCATCATCCCGAGAAGCATGCTCTTGCCGACGCCGCTGCCGGCGAACAGGCCCATGCGCTGACCGCGGCCAAGGGACAGCAGCGCGTTGATTGAACGCACGCCGACATCGAGCGGTTCGCGAATCGGCTGCCGTTCGAGCGGATTGATCGGCCGCCGGAATAACGGTGACGAATTCCCGAAGTATGGCAGCGGGGCCCCGTCGAGCGGTCTGCCATGGCCGTCCAGCACGCGGCCGAGCATTTCGTCGCCCAGGGAAATCTGCCGGACTCCGGGCAACGGGATCACTCGCGCGTTCGGTACGATGCCGCGCATCTCGCCGGCCGGCATCAGGAACAGGCGTTCACCGGCGAAGCCGACCACCTCGGTTTCGATTCGTCGCCCGTCTTCCGCAATCACATCGCAACGGCCGCCGACCGGCGCGTGGCAGCCTTCGGCTTCCATGGCGAGACCGACGGTGCGCCGCAGCATGCCCTCCACCACCATGCGGGGCGGCTCGTCACGGGCCCGGTCGAGATAACGCCCGAGGCGAACCGTCCGCTCCAGGTTGCGGTCCGGGCTCGGTCCGCTGAATTGCCTGTGCTCGTCTGCCATCAACGCCGCTCGTCACCGACGATCGACGCGATCACGGCGTTCAGGCGCGTGTCCGCTTGCGCATCGATCTGCGACTGGTCGGTCACGACCTTGCAACCGCCGCGTTCGATCAACGGGTCCTCGACGATGTTCCAGGCGCGTGTCCTTTCCGGCGGCGGCAGGGATTCCCGCACCAGCGCGGCGTCTTCGGGGTGCAGGCAAACTTCTATATTGCGGCTCGCGACGGGCAGCAGGCGGATGGCTTCCCGGACCACGCCGATGACGTGACCGGGATCCTGCCGCAGTTCGCGGCGAAACAACTGCCGGACCACCGTCATCGAGAGCTCCACCAGTTGCTGTTCGACGGCTTCGTCCAGCCGGTCGAACGGGTTGGCCAGCGCCACCAGCAACTCGTCGAAGCGTGCCGCCCGCCTGCTCACCTCGAGCTGGCCGGCTTCGATGCCCTCACGCCGGCCCTGGCTGTACGCTTCGTCGTACGCTTCCTTTTGCAGCGCCTCGAGGCGGCCGGCGGTCAGGTAACCCTGGCCGGACGAGCCGTCGATCGCCGGTACATCCCAGCGTCGGGCTGCGCTCGCTGCGCTGGCCGATCCGGCCGGCTCAGACATATTCCTCTCCGCCGCGGCCGATTCGAATATCGCCCGCATCGGCCATGCGGCGCGCGGTGTCGAGAATCTCTTTTTGCGCCGCCTCGACGTCACGCAGGCGGATCGGGCCGCGCGCTTCCATGTCCTCACGTAACAGCGTGCCGGCCCGTTTCGACATATTATTGACAATCTTGTCACGTACCGCGGGATCGCAGCCTTTTAACGCCACGACGAGCAATTCGTTCGAAACTTCCCGCAGCAATGCCTGGATGCTTCTGTCGTCGACGTCCAGCAGAGTGTCGAATACAAACAGCATTTCCTGAATACGTATGCCGAGTTCCTCGTTCTGCTCCTTGATGCGCGCGAGGATTTCCTCGCCTTTGGCCGCTTCGAGCGCGTTCAGAATATTGGCCGCCACCTTGTCGCCGCCGACTTTCGCGCTGCCGCCCTGCGCGGCTCCGGCAGACTTGGTGGCGATGAGGTTTTCGATTTCCGCCAGCGCACTTTGCTGCACATCGTTCAGGCGAGCAATACGCATGATGACGTCGGAACGCTTTTCTTCGTCCAGTTGTTCAATGACTTCCGCTGCCTGCTGGGGCTCGAGATAGGCGATGACGATGGCGACGATCTGCGGATGCTCGCCTTCGATGATCTCCGCCACTTCCTTCGACCCCATCCATTTGAGTGCATCGAGACCTTTCGCATCCTGGCCGATCAGGATTCGGTCGATGAATGCGTTGGCCTTTTGCGCGCCGAATGCATTCGTGAGGACCTTGCGTACGTAGTCCTCGGTGCCGATACCGAACGCCGTCTGGTCCTCGACGTCGTTGATGAATACGTCGAGCACATGGCTCGCCTGCTCTTTCGAAACGTTGCTGAGCGTCGCCATCGCGGCGCCCACGCGCTGCACTTCCTTGGCGTCCATGTACTTCAGGACTTCAGCGGCCTCGGCTTCGCCGAGCGTCATGAGCAGCAGCGCCGCCCGCTCCGTGCCGGACATCGTCTGCGCTGTCTCAGTCATCGACGGTCACCCATTTCCGGACGACCTGGGCGACCCGCGCCGGATCGTGACCGGTTATGTTCTTTGCCGCCGCGACCTTCTCATCGAAACGCGGTCCGCCGAGCGCCCCGCGCGAGCCCTGCAACTGAGCCGTAACGGCGGGGACCATCATGCCGCCGCTTGCGATGTACTCCGTCGACGACATCGAATTGTTTGCGAGCAAGCTGCGCAACATCGGCCTGACCAGCCCAAATGCGAGCGCCAACACCAGCGCGGCACCGACAATTTGCTTCATCGTGTCCATGACAACCGGTTTCTCCCACAGCGCGGGGCCGTCGACGGCAACCGGCTCGGGAACAGCGCGAAAAGCCGCGTTGACCACCACCACCGAATCGCCGCGTTCCGCGTCGAATCCCACCGCTTCCTTGACCAGCGCGGTGTAGCGCTCGATATCCGCCGCGGACAGCGGCTCGTAGTCTGTCGCGGCCTCCCCTTCAGGCGCGCTGTCGTCGACGAGTACGGCAACGGACAGCCGTTCGATCGTGCCGGACTCCGGCCGCGTGTGGCTGATGGTGCGGTCGACTTCGTAATTACGGGTACTGCTTTCCGAAGTATTGACGGGCTCCCCGGCGTCCGCGGTGGTTGTGCTGTCGGGCACCGGCGGCGAACTCGCCTGCGGTGGCTGGTTGCTCAGTGCGCCGGGAATGCCGACAGCCGCCTGTTCGCCTTCGCTCAGCCGTTCGACGTTGATCTGCTCGCTGCGAATCGCGCTCCGCGCAGGGTCGAAGCTTTCCTGCGTTTTTTCGGTCACCGTGAAATCGAGATCCGCAACCACCTGCGCGCGCACCCGTCCCGGGCCGACCAGGGGTACCAACAAGTCCTCGATGCGTCGTTTGTAAATCGCTTCGAGTTTGCGTGCGCGCTCGAATGCGTCATTGGTCTTCGCCTCTTCCGATTGCTCGCCGGCGGCACGTAACAGACGCCCGTGCTGATCGATCAGCGTGACGTCGCTCGCATCGAGGTTCGGTACGCTCGATGCGACGAGATGAACGATCGCCGATGCCTGATCCGGCTCCAGCGCCCGGCCGCGATAGAGCTGTAACAGCACCGATGCACTGGCCTGGCGCTGGTCGCGGATGAACGCCGATTGCCTGGGCAGCGCGAGATGCACGCGGGCGTCCTCCACCGCGCCGAGGTGCGAGATCGTCCGCGCCAGTTCGGACTCCAGCGCATGCTGGTAGCGGGCGCTTTCCATGAACTGGCTGACACCGAAGCTGGATTGGCCCTGCAGCATTTCCATGCCGCCCGACGTACCCTGCGGCAAGCCCTGGGAGGCAAGTTCCAGCCTCGCGTCATGCAGCCGGGCTGCGGGCACCGACACGCTGCCCGTGTCCTTGCTC
>JBOIDB010000002.1:0-7855 GCA_050740235.1 Gammaproteobacteria bacterium | reverse complement strand
CGCCAGCACCTTGTCGTAGGAAATCCGGGCGTAATGCCGGGCGCCGGTTTCGACTTGCGCGACCGGCGCGCCGGCGCATTGCCTGAAGGAGGTCGATCGGCGCGCCCCGGCCGCGCGGCCTGCGCGGAATCTCTTTCGTGGGCCGGTTTCCGCGCGGGCATCAGACCTCCATGAGCTCGGTTTCCTTGCCGGCGAGGATCCCGTCGATCTCCTCTACATGGCGGTCCGTCAGCTTCTGGATCTCCTCCTGGGCGCGGCGCTCGTCGTCTTCCGTGATCAGCTTCTCCTTCTGCAGCTCCCTGACGTCGCCGAGCACGTCACGGCGAATGTTGCGCACCGCCACTCGGGCATTCTCCGCTTCGTGGCGGACGACGCGGGTCAAGTCCCGGCGCCGTTCCTCGGTCAGCGGCGGCAACGGGACGCGGATGACGGAGCCGGCCGTCGCCGGGGTCAGGCCGAGGTCGGATGTCATGATCGCCTTCTCGACCTTGGGCACCATCTGCTTCTCCCAGGGCGATACCGTCAGCGTGCGCGAATCCTCGACGCCCACGTTCGCGACTTGCGAGATCGGCACTTCAGTGCCGTAGTACTCGACGGTCACGTGATCGAGCAGACTGGTATGCGCGCGCCCGGTGCGGATCTTCTTGAACTCCGCCTTGAGCGACGCGACGCTTTTCTTCATGCGCTCGGTGGCGTCTTTCTTGATGTCTTCGATCATGTCGCTCATCCGCTGGTCACCAGCGTGCCGACCTCTTCGCCGCGCACGATGCGCACCAGGTCGCCGGGCTGATTGAGATTGAACACGCGCAACGGAAGGTCGTTGTCGCGACACATGACGATAGCCGTGGCGTCCATGACGTTCAGCTTGTCCGCCAGCACCTTGTCGTAGGAAATCCGGGCGTAATGCCGGGCGCCGGGCTCGCGCACCGGATCGGCGGAGAATACTCCGTTGACCTTGGTGGCCTTGAGCAGGAGGTCGGCGCCGATCTCGATGCCGCGCAGACTCGCGGCGGTGTCGGTCGTGAAAAACGGGTTGCCGGTGCCGGCGGCGAACACGCACACGCGGCCTTTCTCGAGGTGGCGGATGGCGCGACGCCGAATGTAATCCTCGCAGACGGCGTTGATCTGCAGCGCCGACATGACGCGCGCGTACACGCCCAGGCGTTCGAGCGCATCCTGAAGCGCGAGAGCGTTGATCACCGTCGCGAGCATGCCCATGTGATCGCCGGTGACGCGATCCATGCCGGAGCGCGCGAGGCCTTCGCCGCGAAAGATATTGCCGCCGCCGATCACCACGCCGATCTGCACGCCGAGGCGCCCGACGTCACGGATCTCGGTCGCGATGCGGCGGATGACCGCGGGATCGATGCCGTACTCGACGTCCCCCAGCAGCGCCTCGCCGCTCAGTTTGAGCAGTATGCGCCTCGCCCGCGCAGGGCCCTTGCCGGCCGATCCGTCTTTGTCGTCCATCAGCCGTTCCCTCTCCGCGTAGGCGGGGGTTCGCTCCAGCGACGGAATCGGTCAGCCCGACGCGCCGCGCACCTGTTTCATGACTTCGGAGACGAAGTCGTCTTCCGGTTTCTCGATGCCCTCGCCGACCTCGAACCGCAGGAAAGCGGTGACGCGCGCGCCCCGCTGCTCGACGAGCTTGCCGACGAGGATCTGATCGTCCTTGACGAAGGCCTGGCCGAGCAGCGTGATTTCGCCGAGAAACTTGCGCAGGCGGCCTTCGACCATCTTCTCGACGATCGCCGGCGGCTTGCCTTCGGTCGCGGCCTGCTCCCTGAGAATCTCACGTTCCTTGTCGAGCAGGTCGGCCGGCACCTGATCCGCCGTGACGTATGCGGGCCGGCTGGCCGCGACGTGCATGGCGAGATCACGGGCCAGGGTCTCGTCGCCGCCTTCCAGCGCGACGATCGCGCCGATGCGCGAGCCGTGCAGATAATGGCCGAGCGCGCCGCGCGACTCGAGCCGGCCCAGGCGGCGCACGCGGATATTCTCGCCGATCGACGCCACCAGCGACCGGCGGCGGTTCTCGATCGTTTCGCCGTCGACGGTGCGCTTCAGCAGCGCGTCGACATCGGCTGTCGGCGCCCCGAGCGCAGCTTCGGCAACCGTATCGGCAAAGCGCCGGAACGGCTCGCCATTGGCGACGAAATCGGTCTCGCAATTGATCTCGACGATCGCGCCGGTGCGGGCGTCATCGCTCACGCGAATCTCGATCACGCCCTCGGCCGCGACCCGGCCGGCCTTCTTGTCGGCCTTGGCGAGCCCGGCCTTGCGCATCTGCTCCACGGCCGCATCGATGTCGCCTCCGGCGGCGACGAGGGCGTTCTTGCATTCCATCATGCCGGCGCCGGTGCGCTCGCGCAGTTCCTTCACCAGTTGTGCGGTGACCGCCATCTCAGCCCTCCTTTGCCTGGCTGTCCGGCTCGTTGCCGGTGTCCGTGGCCACTGCGGGCGCAACGGCAGTTTCCGTTTCGGGCGTTGAATCTCCGGCCGATGTGGCGCCGGCGGCCGGCGCAGCGCCTTCTGCCGGCTTATCGTCGGCTGCCCCGGCCTGGTCGCGTGCCCGTGGCGCGGCCGGCGACTTTTTCGTTGCGGCGGACTTGCGCGCCGGAGCCTTGCGAGCGGGCGCCTTCTTGCGTGCCGCCGCTTTCTTGCGGCCGCCGCCCTTGCGCCGCGGCTTGCCCTCCTCGTCCAGCTCGACGAAGTCATCCTCACCGAGCGGCACTTCGGGAATCGACGCCTTCCCGTCCAGCACGGCGTCGGCGATGCCGGTCGCGTAGAGCTGGATCGCGCGCATGGCATCGTCGTTGCCCGGAATCACGTAATCGATCTTGTCGGGCGCGCAATTCGTGTCGACGACGGCCACGACCGGGATGCCCAGCTTCCCGGCCTCGTGCACCGCTATGTACTCATGGCCCACATCGACGACGAACAGCGCATCGGGCAGCGCGCCCATGCTCTTGATGCCGCCCAGGCTGCGCTCGAGTTTGGCCTGCTCGCGCCTGAGCTCGAGCACTTCTTTCTTGCTGAGCTGCTCGATGCGCTCCGGCTGCATCTCCTCGAGCTCGGTCAGCCGCTTGATCGACTGCTTCACCGTCTTGAAATTCGTCAGCATGCCGCCGAGCCATCGATGGCTGACATGGGGCATGCCGCAGCGCTCCGCCTGCGTGCGCACCGCTTCGCGCGCGGAACGTTTGGTGCCGACGAACAGCACCGTGCCGCCGTCGGCGACGATGCTCTTGACGAAGTGAGCCGCCTCGGCATAGAGCGGCAACGTCTTCTCGAGATTGATGATGTGAATCTTGTTGCGCTCACCGAAAATGAATGGCGCCATCTTCGGGTTCCAGTAGCGGGTCTGATGTCCGAAATGGACGCCCGCTTCCAGCATCTGGCGCATGGAAACGCTAGGCATGAGATCTCTCCTGTCGGGTTAGGGCCTCCATGCGCCCCATGCGGCAACCCGAATCTTCGATCCGGGCACCCCGCCGCACGTGTCGGTGCATGTGTGGATTTTTAACCTCCCGAACGCTCGTTCGAGGCTCGCGAGGCGCGCGCTTTATAACACAAACGACCATGTGCAACAAACGCGAGAGATGGTTCATTCGCGCAATCGCAGGGGCATTCGCTCGGGCACCTCTCTTGCCGGCCGGGCGGTACCGCCCTGTGGCGTCCGCTCTGACACCTGTCCGGTCGGCCAATCGGGGCGATGCGCCTGTGCCGAACCGCTCGGCGGCGGCTGACCCGAAGGGCGCGCGCATGGATGCGCGCGCTCGCCCTCCGGGACATGGACGTCCCGTAGGGCGAGTCCCGCCGGTGAGCGGTTCGCACAGGTTGCCCGAAGGGTCGCATCGCCCGGCCGACCGGACAGGTGTCAAAGCGGATGCTTCTGTGAATCCTTACGGCGCATTTCTTTTCTGCCATCTGTAAACTTGCAGTCATGTCCGTCTCCATCAAAACGCCCGAGGAGCAGGAACGCATGCGCGTGGCCGGGCGGCTCGCCGCCGAGGTGCTGGACATGATCGGCCCTCACGTCACGCCCGGCACGACCACCGACGAGCTGAACGAGATCTGCCACGATTACATCGTCAACCGCCAGCAGGCGATCCCCGCGCCCCTCAATTACAAGGGCTTTCCGAAATCGATCTGCACGTCCGTAAATCACGTCGTGTGCCATGGCATTCCGGGCGACCGCAAGCTCAGGAGCGGCGACGTCGTCAATATCGACGTCACCGTCATCAAGGACGAGTTCCACGGCGACACGAGCCGCATGTTCTTCGCGGGCAAGCCGAGCGTGACCGGCGAGCGCGTGTCGAAGATCGCCCGCGACGGCATGCGCCTGGGCATCGAAAAAGTGCGGCCGGGCGCGCGGCTCGGCGACATCGGTTACGCCATTCAGCAGTACGTGGAAGGTCACGACTGCTCGATCGTGCGCGAGTACTGCGGCCACGGGATCGGCCGCGTGTTTCACGAGGATCCGCAGGTGCTGCATTACGGTCGTCCCGGCACGGGCCTGACGCTCGAGCCCGGCATGACGTTCACCATCGAGCCGATGGTCAATGCCGGCAAGCGGCACGTGAAGCTGCTTCCGGACGGCTGGACGGTCGTCACCAAGGATCATTCCCTGTCGGCGCAGTGGGAGCACACCGTTCTCGTCACCGAGGCCGGGGTCGAAGTGTTGACGCTGGCGGCGGACGGCGACATCTGAGAGCTCAGGTGCCGAGCATTCCCGCGCGCCCCATGACGACCAGGCCGGCCACGGACGCGCTGGATCTGGCACAGCTCGACTCGAGTCTCGCCCGGCAGGCGGACGCGCTCACCGCATTCCGTATCGCACTCGCGCAAGGCGACGAGCGTTTGCGTGAGGCCTTCAAGGCCGGCGCTCCCGCCGAGCGCCTCGTGCGGCAACGCGCCACCCTGGTGGACGAGCTGCTTCTGCGCGCCTGGCGCCGCCATTTCGATGAATCGAACGAAGGCGCCGCGCTGGTTGCAGCAGGCGGTTACGGACGCGGCGAGCTGCATCCCTGCTCGGACATCGACGTGATGGTTTTGCTGACGCAGAACCAGATGACAGATGACGGACGACAGACTACAGAAAGAGAAGACCGGCCGAAGGCCACAGAGGCGTTTCTGGCGTTTCTTTGGGACATCGGGCTCGAAGTCGGCCACAGCGTGCGCACGATCGAGGACTGCGTCGCGGCAGCCGAAGAGGACATCACGGTTGCGACGAGCCTCATGGAATCGCGCCTGCTCGACGGACCGCGGGCGTTGTTCGACGCCATGCGCCACGCCACGGGACCCGAACGCATCTGGCCGTCGCGCAGCTTCTTCGAGGCGAAGCTCAGGGAGCAGCTCGCGCGGCACCATCGCTTTCACGACACGGCCTACAACCTCGAGCCGAACGTCAAGAGCAGCCCCGGCGGATTGCGCGACATTCAGATGATCGGCTGGGTGGCGAAGCGCCATTTCGGCGCCGCGACATTGCACGAGCTGGTCGCGCACGGGTTCCTGACCGAAAACGAGTACGCCCGCCTCGTCGCCGGCCAAGCCTTCCTGTGGAAAATCCGTTTCGCGCTGCACGTGCTCACCGGGCGGCGCGAGGACCGCCTGCTGTTCGACCATCAATTGCGGCTCGCAGCGCAGTTCGGTTACGAGGACTCGGGCGATACGCTGGCGGTCGAGCATTTCATGCAACGCTACTACCGCACGATCATCGAGCTCAGCCGCCTCAACGAGATGCTGTTGCAGCTCTTCCAGGAAGCCATCATGAATCCGGCCGGCGCGCCGCCGACGCCCGTCAACCCGCGCTTCCGGATCCGCAACGATTATCTTGAGGCCGTCGATGACGGCGTGTTCGCGCGGGATCCTTCCGCCTTGCTGGAAATCTTCCTCCTCGCGCAGCAGAATCCAGGCTTGCGCGGCGTCAGCGCCGCCACCATCCGCCTGATCCACCGGCACGTCGATCTCATCGATGACGCCTTTCGCCGTAACCCGCGCAATCACCGCCTGTTCCTCGAAACACTGCGCGCGCCCTCCGGCGTGACTCATGCATTGCTCCGCATGAATCTGTATGGCGTGCTCGGCCGCTACATTCCAGCATTCGGCCGCATCGTCGGCCGGATGCAGTACGACCTTTTCCATGTTTACACGGTCGACGCGCACACACTGTTCGTGATCGGGCGGCTGCGGCGTTTCGCGCTCGCGCAATACAACCAGGAGTTCCCCCGCTGCAGCGAGATCATGCAAGCGCTGCCGAAGCCGGAGGTGGCCTACCTCGCCGGCCTGTTCCACGACATCGGCAAGGGCCGCGGCGGCGATCATTCCGAGCTCGGCGCCGTCGATGCGGAAGCGTTCTGCCTCGAGCAGGGCCTGAGCCGGTACGATGCCCGGCTGGTCGCCTGGCTCGTGCGTCATCACCTTCTGTTGTCGATTACCGCGCAGAAGAAGGACATCAGCGATCCGCAGGTCGTCAACGAGTTCGCGCGCGAGGTCGGCGACCAGACGCATCTGGATTATCTGTACGTGCTGACGGTGGCCGACGTACGCGCCACCAATCCGAAGCTCTGGAACTCGTGGAAGGCAGCGCTATTCGAGGAGCTCTATGAACGCACGCGGCGGGCCTTGCGTCGCGGCCTGGAAAACCCGATCGACAAGGACGAGCTGATCGCGGAGACGCAGGAAGCCGCGCGGCGGTTGCTGGCGCAACGCGGCGTGGCGCACGAGGGGCAGCTCGCCGTCTGGGAATCGCTGACCGACGACTATTTCCTGCAGCATACCGCCGGGGAGATCGCCTGGCACACGGCATTGCTGAGCGCGCGCCTGGAAGCGCAGGCCGAGGGCGCCGCGCCGGACGATCCGATCGTCGCCGTCGGAACACAGCCGGGGCGCGGCGGAACGCCCGTATTTCTGCACGCAGCCTATCATCTGCACGCCTTCGCGCGGACGACCGCCGCGATCGACGAGCTCGGTCTCACGATCGTCGACGCGCGCGTATCGCGTAGCGCGCCAGGCTACACGCTGGATACCTACTATGTCCTGGAGCAGGGCGGCATGCCTGCCGATGAGTCGCGGCGCAGTGAGATCGAACAGGCGGTTTGGCGCGCGCTCGCAGCTGGCGGCGACGTGCCGTCGCGAATCCACCGCCGCGTGCCGCGACAGGCGCGCATGTTCTCCACGCCCCTGCAGGTCGAATTCAGCGAAGACCGCGCGAATGCGCGCACCATCCTCGAGCTCATCGCCGGGGATCGACCGGGCCTTCTCTCCGAAGTCGCCCAGGCTTTTCTCGCGGCGCGCGTCGAGCTCAGCGCCGCCAAGATCATGACCGTCGGCGAACGCGCCGAGGACGTCTTCTTCATCTGCGATCGCAGCGGCCGTCCGCTGGATGCGGCGAAACGGGAGCGGCTCGAAACCGAGCTCGAGCAACGGCTCGGCGCCCTGTGAATCGCCATCTCGACCGGCTTCATCGCTATCCGTTCGAGCGGCTGGCCGCGCTCAAAACGGGCATTTCGCCGCCCGCCGGGCTCGGGCATATCTCGATGTCCATCGGCGAGCCGCGGCACGCGCCGCCGGCTTTCATCCGGGATGCGTTGATCGGCGCGCTGGATCGCCTCGACAGTTATCCCGTCGCGCTGGGCTCAAGCGAGCTTCGCGAAACGATATCGGCCTGGCTCACGCGCCGCTATCGATTGACGGTGGGCGCCGTCGATCCCGAGCGCATGGTGTTGCCGCTCAACGGGACGCGCGAGGGCTTGTTCGCGTTCGCGCAGGCAGTCGTCGATCCGTCCGACCGGGCCGTCGTCGTCATGCCGAACCCGTTCTATCAGATCTACGAGGGCGGCGCGCTGCTGGC
>JBOIDB010000001.1:0-9374 GCA_050740235.1 Gammaproteobacteria bacterium | reverse complement strand
CGATGAGGTTCGAAAAATCCGGCGCATCGAAATCCATCGAGCGCTCGATGACGCCCAGCCGCAGCGGCGCCGGCTCGACGCGCGCGTCGCGCGGGCCCGGAATGCGCCGGCGGTAATAATCCACGGCGTCCACGAAACGGTTCGCCGCCAACTCATTTTCGGCTGCGGCGGTCGATACCGGGTCGAGCCCTGCATCCTCGGCCGAGGATTCCTCGATGACGACCGTGTCCACGCTCTCCTCGCCGCCGAGCCGCAGCACCAGCGCGTCGCGATGCACCAGGTCCTCGACAGACAGGCGGAGCTGATACACGCGTAGCGGCGGAATGCCTCCGACAACGTGAGCCTCGTACTTTTCCGCCAGCCTGCGCGCTTCGGGAAGCGCATCGAACGCCTCCTCGATAATGATACTGACGAGGTTGACATAAGTAGTGATGCCGTCGGCGTTCTCCGCCACTTCGCCGGGGCCCGCGGCGACCGTGGCGCTGTCCTGCAGGGACAGCCAGACGGCATTGCTGCGCCCGGCGTCGCTTTCCAGCCAGAACGGGCCGCTCGAGTGCCGCGCGGAATCGACGGAAAACCGCAGATCGGATCCGTCCCGCGTGCCGAGCGGCTCGCCGCCGAGCATCAGGCGCAGATCTCCGGGGCCCGGATTACGAACCTGCGCGCAGAACTCGAGCTCCGCCGCTTCGACGAGGTCACCGCACCGATACAGCTCGGTAAGACGCGGCGCCGTGGCCGCATACGCCGTGACTGCAACCAGAGCCGAGCAAAAACCGGCCGTTCGCGCGATCCTGCCGGCGCGACGCTGACAGCTCCGGCCAGCCGCGGAATTCACCCACATATCTCCCTTGCGTCCAATGCAGCGGATATCGTATGTCGGACGCGGCATGGAAAGCGAACGGGCCGGCATTGCAAGCTACCGGGCCGCAGGGCGACAATGCCGGCGCAATTCAACACGCGAGCGAGCCATGAACGCCGAACCAATCAACAAGAAAAAGGCCTTTTCCGCGCTGTTCCTGATCGAGCTGTGGGAGCGCTTCGGCTACTACGGCATGGCCGTGCTGCTGGTCCTTTTCATGAAGGACAGCCTCGGTTTCAGCGACACCCGCGCGAATCTCACCTGGGGCGCGTTCGCCGCCATGGTGTACGCCGTGCCGACCATCGGTGGATGGCTCGGCGACCGCGTGCTCGGCGCCAAACGCCTCACCGTGCTGGGCGGCATCGTGCTCGGCCTGGGCTATGTGCTGCTCGCGATTCCCGGGCCGACGTGGCTGCTGTTCTTCGCGCTCGGCGTGGTCGCCGTCGGCAACGGCCTTTTCAAGGCCAATCCCGCCAACCTGATCTCGCGCGTCTATGAAGGCGAGCAGGCAAAAGTCGACAGTGCATTCACGATGTATTACATGGCCGTCAATGTCGGTGCGCTGATGTCCCAGTTCCTGACCCCGATCGTGCGGGTCAACGTCGGCTGGCACGCCGGCTTCGCCGTCTGCGCGGCCGGCATGGCCTTCGGTCTCGTCAACTTCATGATGATGCGCCGGCACATGCGGAATGTCGGATCAACGCCGGATTTCGAGCCGCTGCGCATAGGCCGGCTGCTCGCCGTGATCGTCGGCGCGTTCGTGTTCGCGATCCTGATCGCCGGCGTGCTGCAGAACCTCGCCGTCGCACGGGCGGTGGTATGGACGGCGGCCGCGATCCTGCTGGTGATCTTCGCGCTCCTGATCGGGCGCAGTGAGCGCGGCGAGCGTAACGGCCTGATCGCCGTCCTGTTGCTGACCGCCCAGGGCATACTGTTCTTCATCTTCTACCAGCAGATGTCGACGTCGCTGACCCTGTTCGCGCTGCGCAACGTCGACCTGAACTTCCTCGGCTACCTCGTGCCGCCCGAGCAGTTCCAGCTCCTGAACCCGTTCTGGATCATGGTGCTGAGCCCGTTGCTGGCCTGGCTCTACACGCACCGCGGCGAGCAGGGCGCCGATCTGCCTATTGCCACCAAGTTCGCCATCGGCTTCGCGATGCTGTCCGTCGGTTTCTTCATCTACGGCCTGAGCGGGAACTTCGCCGAGGCCGGGATGGTGTCGGCGTGGTGGCTGATCTGGGGCTATTTCTTCCAGTCGCTCGGCGAGTTGCTGATCAGCGGTCTCGGCCTCGCGATGGTCGCGCGCTACGTCGTGCCCCGGCTGCGCGGCTTCATCATGGGCGCGTGGTTTCTCGCCACCGGCATCTCGCAGTACCTGGGCAGCGTCGTGGCGAACTTCGCAAGCGTCCCGGACACTGTCACCGACCCGCTACGGACACTGCCTCTGTATACGGATCTCTTCATGAAGCTCGGCTACACCGCCGTGATCGGCACGATCATCGCCTTCGGGATGCTGCCGCTGATGCGGCGTTTGTCGAAGTATCCGGAAACGGAACAGACCCTGCCGGAGGGCGCGCCGCGCAATATCCTCGAAGAGACCTGACCGAGTGCTCCGCTTGCGCGGTGACTAAACGGCCTTGACCGACTGCACGAGCTGACTCGCCACCGCTTGCCCGTCGCCGTAGAGCATGCGCGTCTGATCGAGGTAGAACAGGGCGTTCTCGATGCCTGAAAACCCAGTGCCCTGGCCGCGCTTGATGACGATGACGTTCTTCGCCTTGTCGGCGTTCAGGATCGGCATGCCGTAGATCGGGCTGCTTCGATCGGTGCGAGCCGCCGGGTTCACGACGTCGTTGGCGCCGATGATGAGCGCGACGTCTGCGGTGTCGAACTCGGCATTGATTTCCTCGAGGTCGTGGATCAGGTCGTAGGGCACTCCGGCCTCTGCGAGCAGCACGTTCATATGGCCCGGCATGCGGCCGGCGACCGGGTGGATCGCAAATTTGACCTTCACGCCGCGCGACCGCAGCTGTTGCGCGAGCTCCCAGATCTTGTGCTGCGCCTGCGCGACCGCCATGCCGTAGCCCGGCACGACGATGACTTTCTGCGCGAAAGCCATCATGACGGCGACGTCGCTCGCCTCGATGGGTTTCAGGCTGCCCGTGACTTCGCCGCCGCCCGCCGCAGCCGTCTCGCCGAAGCCGCTGAACAGCACGTTGCCGAGCGAACGGTTCATGGCCCTTGCCATGAGCTGTGTCAGCAGCGTGCCGGCCGACCCGACGACGGTACCCGCGATGATCATCGCCGCGTTATTGAGCACGAATCCCTCGAAGGCGACCGCGAGCCCCGTCAGGGCGTTATAGAGCGAAATGACGACCGGCATGTCGGCGCCGCCGATCGGCAGCGTCATGAGCACGCCGAAGACGAGCGCCAGCACGAAGAACGCCGTCACGGCCGCGGTCCCGGCGTCGTGGTTGACGAGAATGACCGCGCCGAGCGCGGCCGTGGCGAACAGAATCGCGAGGTTGGCGATCTGCTGGCCGCGGAACCGGATCGAGCGCTTGATGAGCCCCTGAAGTTTGGCGAAGGCTATCAGGCTGCCGCTGAACGACACGGCACCGATGAGCCCGCCGAGCAGCGCGAGCACGTAGATCGTCAGCGGATGCTCACCGCCCTTGTACAGCTCGACCGCGGCGATTGCCGCCGCCGCGCCGCCGCCCATGCCGTTGTAGAGCGCGATCATCTGCGGCATGTCGGTCATGGCGACGCGCTTGCCGCTCACCCACGCGAGCGCGCCGCCGACGCCGATGGCCGCAAGCATCAGCACGTAGTTCTGCATGCCCGGCCAGGCGAAAGTCACGAGGGTCGCTACGAGCATGCCGGCGCCGGCCCACAGGATGCCGCCGCGCGCCGTCCTCGGCGAGCTCATGCGCTTCAGGCCCATGATGAACAGGAACGCGGCGACGAAATAGCTCGCCTGGATGAGCACGTTGGCCGTCGCCGGCGAGACGAGATCGCTCACCGCTTGCGCTCGCCGCTCGCCTTGAACATCTCCAGCATGCGCTCGGTGACGACATAGCCCCCAACCGCGTTGCCGGCCGCGAGCACGACGCCGACGAAGCCGATGACCTGCTCGACGGGCGTGCTGGCACGCCCCAGGGCGACCATAGCGCCGACCAGCACGATGCCGTGCACGAAATTCGATCCGGACATGAGCGGCGTGTGAAGGATGACCGGCACGCGCGAGATGACCTCGTAGCCGGTGAATGCCGCCAGCATGAATATATAAAGAGCGATGAATCCGTCGATCATTCGGCGGCCCCTGTCGTCTTGCCTTCGAGGCGCTCGCGCGTGGGCGCGTGGCGGATCTCGCCGGCATGCGTGAGCACGCTGCCGGCGAACACTTCGTCGTCCCAGTCGATGGCCAGCTCGCCTTCCACGATGGCGGGCTGAAGAAAGTTGTACAGGTTGCGCGCGTACATGTCGCTCGCGTGGCGGGCGAGCTGGGCGGGCAGGTTGACCGGGCCGACGATGCGCACGCCGTCGGCCTCGACCGTCTCGCCCGCGCGCGTGAGCTCGCAATTGCCGCCGCTTTCCGCCGCGAGGTCGACGATCACGGCACCCGGCTTCATGCGTTCGACGATCGCACGGGGGATGATGCGCGGCGCCGGCCGGCCGGGTATGGCGGCGGTGCTGATCACGGCGTCAGCGTCGACGATGTGCGCCTCCAACACGTCCTGCTGGCGTTTCTTCTCTTCTTCCGTCAGCTCGCGCGCATAGCCGCCGGTGCCTTCCGCGCTGACGCCGGTCTCGACGAAGCGGGCGCCGAGCGACTCGACCTGCTCGCGCGTCGCCGCGCGCACGTCGTAACCCTCGACGATGGCACCCAGGCGGCGGGCCGTGGCGATCGCCTGCAGGCCCGCGACACCCGCGCCGATGACCAGCACCTTCGCCGGCCGGATCGTGCCGGCCGCCGTCGTGAGCATGGGAAAGAACTTGTCGAGTGTGTCCGCGGCGATGAGCGCCGCCTTGTAGCCGCCGACCGCCGCCTGCGAGGACAGCGCGTCCATGGATTGCGCGCGCGAGATGCGCGGCACGAGCTCCATGGCGAATGAAGTGATGCGGCCGTCGCGCAGCGCGCGCACTCGCTCGTCGTCGGTGTGCGGCTGCATGAAGCCGATGACGACCGCCTCCTGCTTCAATGCGGCGATCTCCTCCAGGCTCGGCGGCTGCACCTTGAGCAGCACGTCGGCCCGGGCAAGCACTTCGGAGGCGGTGAGGCCGGCCGTCGCATCCTTGAACGCCGTATCCGGCATGCCGGCCGCTTCGCCCGCCGCCTTCTCGATGGTGACCTCGGCGCCGAGCGCCTTCAGCTTCGTTACGATGTCCGGCACGGCGGCGACTCGGTGCTCGCCGGGTAAGCGCTCGCGCAGCACGCCTATGCGCAGGGACATCGTCGACTCCTGATGGAAGAAGGCGCTGTTCTTGTTCGGTGTGGGAGTTTACACAAAAACGGACCGGGGCCGGTCATCGGAGCTATCGAATCGCATCGAGACCCCCGTTCCGCATCAGGCGGATGGGGCGGCTTCTTTTACCTCTCGCCTCTTGCCGTACGATAGGCGTTTTCCACCTCTTCTTCGTAAAAGTAATTCTCCCATCCCCAGCTCAATTCCGGATCGTCGCCGACCATCCGCTCCTTGAAGCGTTTCAGGTCGAGACTTTCCCGGAACTCATCCAGCGTCACCCTGTCGCGCGCGGCCTGCGCAGCCTGATCCATCAGCGAACGGTACATCGCGAGTTGAAAGCGGACCTGTTCGCCCGTGTACTGCACGGCGCCGTGGCCCGGAACGATGATCGCGGCATCCATGCTCAGGATTCGTTCGAGGGACTCGATCAGCGAGTCCGGATAATCGTTGCCGCCGAACGGGACCGGCAATGTGACGAGGTCGCCGGTAATCAGGATCCGGTCCTGCGGCAGCCAGACGACGGCGTCTCCGCGCGTGTGCCCCACGAAGTGGAGAAGCCGGATCTCCTTCGAGCCGAGCTCGATCGTCATTTCAGTCTCGTACGTGACGTCCGGCGAGACGTAGTAGGCGTTCTGCGCCGCTTCATAGACCGGCAGAAACTCGCGGTATGATCGCTTCGCCCGCATGAGATCATAGCCGGCAAGCGCGGTTCCCTCGGCATCCACGCCTGTTTCCGCCGCCTTTCAGTCCTCGCACCAGGTCTTTGCCTTCCTGGCCCTTGAACACTTTCTCCATGATCGGCGGGTCGCGTCGGTCGGAAATCAGCGCGCCATAGTTCTGGGCGACGATCCGGACATCCGGATAAGCGTCCTTGTAAACGTGATTCCCCATCAGGTGATCGCGATGCCAGTGCGTGTTGACGACGTAGCGTATCGGCTCGTCGGTCAGCTTGCGTATCTCCGCGAGGTGGCGTTGCGACAGGTAGGTCGTGGATGCATCGACGACCAGGGCGCCGTCCTCGGTCAGAATGACCGTCGTGTTGCCGTCCTCCCAGAAATGCGTCGTATTGTTCGAGACGAAGGCGTACACGTCCTTCGCAATCTGGACGAGCTCGAAATCGTCGGCGATCTGCACGGCGCGCAGCGGCGAGCATGCGGTTTCCGCGGCGTCCTCGGCAATGGCTCCGCTTGCCGCGCAAGTCAAAGCGAACATTGCCAGCCGCGCAGGCGAACTCTTCGCCAACGAGGAGCCCGCCATGATTTTCCGTCCCCTCTCAGCCTCGTTCTTGACGATATCGCACGACAGATAGAGACTCTGCTTTGCCGGCATAGGTTCCGCACCGCTGTAACAAGGGCCTGTTACCGTCGGGAAAGGCGGATCCACGTACGGCGACCGGTCGCGAACGCCCCGCGGCGGGTGCGAAAGTTGCATTTTCCGGAGCATTCTGGAATAAAGCGGATCAGTCCGGAGGCGGTTCGGAAAGGCGCTCCGGCCGGGTTTCAAGGTTTCCAAGTGAGCGATCTTGCACAACAGGTATTGAGGACGGACGTGGCCGGGATGCCGCTCGAATGGGTGGATTACCGCGAGGCCGTGCGTCTCTACCATACCGAGCAGGTCGCATACACTTGCGGGAGCCGCATCTACAGCCTGCGCGGCGGCTTCAATGCCCGCTCCGGCCTGCGCAGCGTCATCGACGTCAGCTCCATCATCGCCACTCAGGGTTCCGGGCACGGCGCGAATCGCATGCAGGGCTATACGCCACCGCTCAACAACCACACCCTGTTCAAGCGTGACGCTTATCTCTGCCTGTACTGCGGCGAGCATTTCCTCGCGAGCCGGCTTTCCCGGGACCATGTCACGCCGCTGAGCCAGGGCGGCACCGATACCTGGAACAACGTCGTGAGCGCCTGCCGCCGTTGCAACAACCACAAGGCAGGCCATACGCCCGAGCAGGCGGGCATGCAGTTGCTGGCCGTGCCGTTCACGCCGTCGTACCCGGAATACATCTATCTGAAGGGCCGGCGGGTGCTGGCGGACCAGATGGAATACCTGCTCGCTCACTTTCCACGCACGAGCCCGCTGCACGCGCGCCTGAGGCTGAGCCTGAACCTCCGGCACTGATGCTTCCCGCCGCGAAGCCCGCCCGGGAAGCGATCTATCTCGTGGACGCGAGCGTCTACGTGTTCCGCGCCTGGTATTCGATCCCCGACGTCATGACCGACGCCGCGGGAAACCCGGTCAATGCGCTGTACGGCTACGCGCGTTTTCTCGGCGATCTGCTTGAACGCGTGCAGCCCGCGCGCATCGCCGTGGCCTTCGACGCGAGCCTGACGCACTGTCATCGCAACGAGATCTATCCGGCTTACAAGGCGAACCGGGAATTGCCGCCGCCGGATCTCGAGCGTCAGTTCGCGCTCTGCCGTGACGTGACGCGCGCGCTGGGCGTGCTGGACCTGGCCGACGATCGTTACGAGGCCGACGATATCATCGGCACTCTGCTGGCCAGGGAGCGTGCTTCCGGCGGGCGCGGCGTGATCGTCAGCCGCGACAAGGATCTCGCGCAGCTTCTCGTCGACGGGGACGAGTACTGGGATTACTCGAGCGACAAGCGTTACGGGCACGCCGACATTGCCGGCGTGTTCGGCGTTGCGGCCGCGCAGATCGCCGATTTCCTCGCGCTGGCCGGCGACAGCGTGGACAACATTCCCGGCGTGCCCGGCATCGGCCGCAAAACCGCAGCCGTGCTGCTTACGCACTTCGAATCACTGGAAGCGCTTTACGCCGATCTCGCGTCGGTCGCGAAGCTGCCCCTGCGCGGCGCCGCCGGCATCGCCAGGCGGCTCGAAATGCATCGTGACGCGGCGCTGCTTGCGAGGCGCCTGACCGGCATCGTCTGCGACGCGCCGCTCGTCTTCGAGCCGGCGGCGCTCGCCCGGTGCGCACCGGACCTCGATGCCCTGGAACGCCTCTGTCATGCCGCGGCTTTCGGGTCTGCGCTACGTGTTCAGGCCCGGCGTCTCGCCGAACCGTTCGGGCGTGGCTGACTGGAGAGAGATTGCGGCATGTTTGCGCGACTCCGGTGGGCCGCAGCTCGATCCGGCGAGCGCGCGGCCGGTCGGCGGCGGCTGCATCCATTCCGCATGGCGTATCGACGGCAGCGATGGCGCCTGCTTCGTCAAGGTCAATGCGGCCGGCGCGCTGCCTCAGTTCGAGGCCGAAGCGCGCGGTCTCGAGTTGCTGGCCGCCGCGCAGGCGGTGCGTGTTCCGGAAGTCATCGGATATGCCGCGACTTCGAGCGAAGCTTTTCTCGCGCTCGAATGGATCGAGCTTCACGCGCGCAACGCTGACAGTGACCGTCGGCTCGGCACGGGTCTGGCGCGCCAGCATCGTATGACGCACGAGGCGTTCGGCCTCGAAACCGACAACTTCATCGGCGGCACGCCGCAGCCGAACGGCCGGCAGGGCGACTGGATCGCGTTCTTTCGCGATCGGCGCCTGGGCTTTCAACTGGCGCTTGCGGCGCAAAACGGCTTCGGAGACCGGCTCGATCGGCCCGGGCAACGCCTGCTGGAGCGGCTCGAAGCGTTTTTTCCCGGTCCGCCCCCTTCACCCTCGCTGTTGCACGGCGACCTCTGGGGCGGCAACGCGGCCGCGGATGCGGCGGGCCGGCCCGTGATCTTCGATCCGGCGGCGTATTTCGGCGATCGCGAGGCCGACCTGGCGATGGCGCGGTTGTTCGACGGATTCACGGCGGCGTTCCATTCGGCGTACCAGGACGCCTGGCCGCTGCCGGACGGTCATGAAGCGCGTGTCGATCTCTACAACCTCTACCACGTGCTCAATCACCTGAACCTGTTCGGCGCCGCGTATCTCGGCCAGGCCCGCAATCTGCTGGATCGGCTCCTGGCAGCCGCCGCCTGACGGTGTTTTTGCGCGCCGGAATCGGTTAGCTTTACGGCCGGACAGCGGAGACCAGCATGGCCGAAAACACCGATATCGAGTCAGTTCTACAGGAAAAGCGGCTGTTCCCTCCGCCGGAAGAGTTCGCC